>CAWUJT010000051.1:0-16413 GCA_963922715.1 uncultured Thalassobacter sp. | reverse complement strand
GGCATTCCGCGTATGTGTTTCAAGTTTATCTTCAGGGTAGGTATTGCTTTGTGCGATTGCCGTTTCGACAGAAGCCGCTGGAGTATTCTTTAACGCGATTTCGTGACTGTTTTCCATTGTATGTTCATGCAGCTGAACAGTTCGAGTGAGAACTGGGTTCTGTTGCCGAAACCACTTATTTGGCTCAAGGTTAGAGTCTGCAACGGATGATGCATAACTGTTTTGTGTTTTGTTCTTGGTAAGTTGCGTCTCTTGTTGTGGAGTAATCTGATTTATACTCAGCGCGGGTTCAACGGATTGCAGTTGGGCGTTACTTTGTGCTTTGCCGGGTTGTGAATGCGGCAGAAACGTTTCTGCACCCTTCTGAAGGGCATTGGTTTCATGAACATGACGGGGCACGATTGACACTGTATTTGAGGCGTTTTCTGCATGGCTTTTGCCCCTGTTCGCAGTATGGTTTTTCGTGTCTGTGCGCAAAATTTCGGGGTTTTGCGTTTTTTCAGCAAACAATCCATTGTGGTGTCTATGAAATCCTAATGTATCCCATGGTGCGTGGTGCGATATCTCAGTTTGAGCAGCTCTCGGCTCAACAAGATTGAGTGTAGATGCGTCTATAAAGTGAGGGTATGTTTGAGACTGGTCTGAATCGATACCTTGGAAATTGTATGCTGCGACAGTATCGCTGAAAATTACCTGGGTGAAAGCGCCTTCAGACTGAACTTCAAGCATATCCTTTATTGGAGAGGCTATCACCTCTGTTGAAGCAGTATCTGCTAAGTTTTGTCTATCTGAAAAGATATTCGTTGGCTCTGTCTTGTGTAAATCCGTAGCTTCAAAAGTTTGCCCGTCCTCCAGAAAACCAACATTAGATTTTGTAATTATCTTGTTCTCAAGCAGGGGCGCACTTTGTTCATCAGTCTTTCGATCAATAGATCTGGGGGCTTGGTCAGCGGTGATAAAGATCTGTTCAAAAAAACTGGTTTCATCGATCTGCTGTTCAAAGTTTGGCACATTGAGTGAAGATTTGGCGATATCGATCTGGTCAAGCTCTTGATGTTGAGACACATTCTCTGCCGGAGCAATCTTGCCGTGTAAAAGAGGGATAAGTTGCATTCTGCAGCCTGTGATTTTTGTTCGCCTCTGTATGCTAGGTAAAAAGGTCTTACGAAAATATTTACTTACCTGTGACAGTTTAAGAACAATTTTTTGAAAGATGAGATTAATGGACGTTGTAAACACAAACTCAGTCATGCCCTCAGAACCCAAATATCCTGATGTTATGGCCCTGGCGCAGGATCTCGAAGCGACCTTTCTGGCTCAGATGCTTGCTCATGCCAAGCTTGGCGATCAGAGCGGCGATTTCGGTGGTGGTCCTGGCGCAGCCCATATGCAGTCTTTTTTGATTGAGGCGCATGCCTCACAGATCACGCAAGCTGGGGGCATAGGTCTCTCAGAACACATTTATCATGCAATCGTGGCGCGTATGGGGGGCGAAGATGGCGCATCAGAAACTTGACGATTTCGCGGCGCTTCTTGAGGAAGAGATGGAGGCTTTGCGAACGGGCAATCTAAAAGCGCTTCCCAACCTGAGCGAAAAAAAGACGGATATTTGGACTTCATTGGAAGCGGAGTTGATTTGCGAAACTGATCCAGTTTTGCTTGACCGAATACAAAAGAACGCGCGCAGGAATGTCCGGCTTCTCATTGCAGCGCAGCGTGGTCTTGCAGAGGGCATGCGCAAAGCTAATCGTATGAAGAACAAATCACGTAGATTGGTGACATACGGTCCAGATGGGCAAAAACAGTCTATTGGACGTCATTCTTTTTAAACCCGGGACAAATTCGACTAAAATTGGCCTTACTCATTTTGGCAAAGAAGTCGCCTATTAGTCTGGTTTTAGGAAATTAAGATCACTGTTGTGCATGTGCCAGAAATTCAGCACAGACGCTAAATTGTGTCAATCTTTTACGTCAGAAGGGCGTTTCATCTCCCTGAACTCAGGGTTCATTTTTTGCACCGCAAAATGCGGTGCTAATCAAAGGAATATTATCTTATGTCGAGCATTCTGACAAACAATGGCGCTATGGTTGCGTTGCAAACATTGAAAAATGTCAACCGAAGTCTTGAAGCAACGCAAAACGAAATCGCAACTGGGAAATCAGTTGCCAACTCCAAAGACAATGCGGCACTTTGGTCCATCTCTAAAGTGATGGAATCAGACGTAAAGGGCTTCAAAGGCATTTCAGAAAGTCTTTCCCTTGGCCAATCCACACTGGAGGTGGCGCGGGAAGCCTCTGAAACCGTCACAAATCTTTTGACAGATATCAAAGGAAAAATCGTTGCCGCCCAGGAAGAGAACGTAAATCGGGAAACAATCCAAGATGATATTGATGCCTTGCGCGATCAGATCACCTCGGTCGTGAATGCGGCGCAGTTCAATGGGTTAAACCTTGTGCAAGGAACTGATGACGTAAATATCCTGTCTTCACTGGACCGCGATGCTGCAGGCAACGTGACTGCCAGAGACATCACCGTCCAGCGCCAAGATTTATCAACAAACGCAGGTGTTTATGGGGCTGGCGGGGTCAACTTAGGTGCAAACATCACCGCTTCTGCAGCGACTGTGGATAGTACCGGTGTGGCCAATCAACTTGAGCTCACCTTTGCTGGGACAGCCACTGATAACTGGGAGCTGAATATCAACGGCAATGCTGTTTCGGTTACCGCTGATGGTACTGCAGCGGCCACAACTGTTACAGACATGGCCGCCGCGATCAACGCACTGGGGCTGACAGGCGTGACAGCGGTCGATAACGGTGCGACCTTAGAGTTGATTAATACCAATTCATTTGATCAGTTCGCTGTGAGCTGGGACACAAGCGGGGCGAACACAGTCGCAATCACCAACAATGGTGATACAACAGAAAATGCTGGTGCTGCAGCCGGTGCTGGTAATGCAACTTTGGTTTATCGTGCGGAAGAAGTGGCCTTGTCCGATGTTGCACAGGTCAATGACGGGGACAGCTATCGCATAACCGTTAATGGCAACGACTATGACTATATCGCTGGGCAAGGCGAAACGATGCAAGATGTTGCTCGGGGCTTGCAAGCTGCAATTGATGGTGGCGGCGAGACCGGCGTGACCACCAGTGTCATTCAAGATGGCGGTCAATGGGTTGTGCTTGTCGATTATGATGGAACCGATCCTGTTGCAGGGGCCACGATGACACTTGCAGATGATGGCGAATCCAACGGAACAGCGTCGGGTGGACTTTTCGGTCTTGATAACATCGATGTCACAACGGATGCGGGCGCAGATGCTGCCCTCAACAACATCGAAACCTTGATCCAGAATTCGATTGATGCGTCGGCCTCCTTCGGGTCTGATCAAGGGCGCATTCAAACCCAATCAGACTTTATTTCAGGTTTGTCGGACTCATTGACATCCGGGATTGGTGCGCTGGTTGATGCGGACATGGAAGCCGCCTCAGCCCGACTTCAGGCACTGCAGGTTCAGCAGCAGTTGGCCACACAATCCCTGACCATTGCCAATCAGGCACCACAGAATATTCTGGCGCTGTTCCGGTAAGTCTTATTCTCAGCCCGGCGTTTTGGGTTTCAAAGCGCCGGATTTTTTCCTTTATTATTCTGAGGTTCACCTTGACACATATGTTTCAAGCGCAGACGGCTTATGGCCGCACACTTGGCACGACAACATCCGTAAACCGTGGCGAATACACCGTATTTGCGCGCGTCACAGCGCGTCTTATTCGCGCAAAAGAAGAAGACGCACCTGTTGGGGCACGCGCCGTCGCTTTGCATGACAATCGTAAGCTTTGGACCGAAGTGGGAATATTGGTTGCAGATGATGCAAATGCCTTACCCTATGATCTTCGGCAACGGCTTTTTGCACTTTCAGTGTTTGTTCAGTCTTATTCTTCTAAAGTCTTTGCACACGAGTTGGATATAGAGCCGCTGATTGAAATCAATCGGATGATCATGGCAGGCCTCAAAGCACAAACACGGGAAGGAGCGGCCGCATGAGTGGGCTGGTATTAAAACTGAACCCCCGAGAGCGCGTATTAATCAATGGGGCTGTCATCGAAAATGGCGATCGGAGAACTTTGATCAATATCGTTACGCCGAATGCAAATATCCTGCGTCTCAAAGATGCTATACGTCCCGGTGAAGCGAATACACCTGTCAAGCGCGTGTGTTATGTGGCTCAGCTGGTGCTGTCGGGGGATGTTGAAGTTGGCGAAGCCCGTCAACAACTTTTAACGGGTATTGAACAACTCAGTCAAGTGTTCACGGATCGCGATAGCCGAGAAACGCTTTCTTTGGCCACGGGCCATGTCATCGAGGAAAACTTTTATTACGCCTTGAAAGCGTTACGGCTACTATTGCCCAGAGAGGGGCGTCTTTTTGCCATGGGCACAGAATGACCTTTGTCCCTGCTATTCCTTTGAGCGGTTACGCAGGCTTCAAATATCTTGAACGCACCATGGACAGTCAACAGGCCGCCCATGATGCCATTCCGCAAAATGAAACTGACATTGCTTACTTTCGGGAAAATATCGGCAATGTGGACACAGCGGAAGAGTTGGTGAACGACTATCGCCTTTTGCGGGTGGCTTTAGGGGCTTTTGGGTTGGACGAAGATATCGGTGCGCGCGCCTTCATCCAAGAAGTTCTTGAAGAAGGTGTTATTGCGCCTGATGCTTTGGCCAATAAGCTGACAGATAGCCGATATAAGGATTTAGCGACGGCGTTTGGCTTTGACCTTGGCACACCGAGCACAAAACTTTCCTCCTTTGCGGATGATATCATCGGAAAATTCTCTACACGCAGTTTTGAAGCGTCTGTGGGCGCTATAAATGATGATATGCGCCTGGCGCTCAACGCGCAACGTGAACTGGCGGAACTTGCCACGGATAACACAAGTGAAGACACACGCTGGCTGACAATTGTTGGCACCCCGCCTTTGAAAGCGATCTTTGAACAGGCCTACGGTTTGCCCAGCAATTTTGGCGCACTCGATATTGATCGCCAGGTTGACACGCTGAAAGCGCGATCCGAGCAGATATTGGGAAGCGCAGATATCTCACAATTTGCCAATTCCGAGACAACGGAAAAGCTTGTCCAGCGATTTCTGATGATGGGCACGATCAACAACGGGTTCTCAGCCAATAGTCCTGGCCAAACCGCGTTGATGCTTCTTGGGGCAATCGTATAGAATTGTTGACTATATTTCGCCTTCGGAAGGTTTGATTTTCTATCTCATCCGCAGTGTATCACGTAGAGCTTGATAAACCACAGCTGCGACAGCATTGGAAAGGTTAAGCGAACGTATGGGGCCGGACCGCATGGGTAGGGCATATATGCCGTCAGAGTTCCCCTTTAATATATTTTCCGGCAAACCCTTGGTTTCTTGTCCGAAAACCAAATAAGGGGACGGGCGTTGTGGCACGTCATAAATACTTTTGCCGCCGAACTCCTCAAAAAATAGAAGGTCCGCTGGTTGCGGGGTTTCTGTCGACAGAAAATCGTGCCAGCTGTCATATTCTTTCAGCCGCACGTGTTGCCAATAATCAAGGCCAGCGCGTCGCACAGCCTGCTCACTTAAATCAAATCCATAGGGTTTTATCAGGATCAAATTGAGGTCGAGGGCCACACAAGTGCGCCCTATGGTTCCTGTGTTTCCAGGGATCAAAGGCGCAACCAGAACCACAGAGGCCCTTGGTCTGGCATCATCCATGATGGCTTATCCACTGTTTTAAAATTTGCATGGAAAGGCTTCTGGCCTTATTTTGCCATGCCCGCCCTCCGGCTGGACGGTCTCTTTCAACGCGGCTGAGCGCATTGCGTCGTGGCAGATCGGCACAGAAAATAGCAAAAGCCAACGGCTGACGATGCGCAAACTGCAGATATCCTGCAAGGTTAGACACGAAATTGAGCGAGCCAGTTTTCGCCATGATCTTTATGTTGCTGTTATTGTCTATTTCATCTGTTGAAACCAAATTGAGAAACGCAGGCAAACTGTTCAGGCACAATGGGCTGGCAAGTAGTTGTGCCGCGTCTTGTGCAGAGAGTTCAGATCGTCCGCCCAAGCCAGAATGATCGACCATTTTAGGTTGAGTTCCTGGTACATTTTCCGCCAACCAATCATTCATCGAAGATGCAGAGGTCCTTAGATTTGCAACAGAGGCTGTTGTTTTTTGAGACGCTCGTAAACCTAAAACTTCTGCTGTCAGATTGGTTGAGTATTTCATCATATCTTGTAAAATTTCGCCCAGTGGAGCGCTATCATGCTGTGCAATGACGTAACCACCAGGGTTTGCTTCTTCAGAGCTTGGGCTGGACCTTCTGACATAAATACCTTTTCGTGCGAGAAACCATGAAAACACCTCTGCAGCATAAGCGGAAGGGCGTCTTGTAGGTAGCCAACGTCCGCCCGAACGGCCAAGTGCGCCGCGCGCCACGGTCCAAAGCTCATGCGTGGTGTTGGTGGCGTAGGTAAAAACGGGTATATCGCGCTCTACAATGCGCATTTGCATATTTTTCACAGGTGGTTTGCTAAATTCATCCCTGGCATCCAGGCGTAGAGCATAGCCTTGTGCTGTCTGCTCCCACTCAAAATATACTCTGTTAAAATTGAGGTTCAAGCCGCCCACTGTTGGATTGTATCCAACGTGGACAGGTTGAAGATGGTCAATTTGTGCAATCGATGGGAGCGCGTTGTCCCATATTTTAACTCGGCCTTGAATGGATCGAACGCCTTCATTATGAATTTGTGTCACAAGATCAGCCAGGTGATTTGTAAAGAGATGTGGATCACCGTCACCGATGATGACGAGATCGCCGTTTAAATGTCCGGCTTGGATCGGTCCAGTTGCGATAACGCGTGTTGTGAAGCGGTGCGCATAGCCAAGATTGTGCAAAGCATAAAGCGTTGTGAAACACTTACTGACACTGGCAGGTGGAAAGAGTTTGTCCACAGAAATGGCGTTGATTATCTGATTTGAATTTGGGTCCATCAAAGCCACGGCGACCTCACCGCTTAGGCCACTTTGTGCGATGATATTTTGTATCTTCGAAGCGGAATGTGCATCGGCACCACCCAGGGGCCTTTGAATGGGTCTTGCAGAAAGCTGTGGTGGAGAGGCTTGAGCGTATTGGGCGATCGACGCTGCAATACCTGCCATAAATGTGCGTCGCCTCATTCTGCGTCATACCTCCAGGTTTATCAGTCTCGTTTAAAATTTAAAATCCATTCAATATCCCTTAATACACCTGTTTATATAGCTTTTGCGGATTTTTATATCGACAAAAAACCGTACAAAAATGCGATCGAAATAAAAATGCCCTTGCACATACGTCAGAAATCGATGGCAATTCCCTTCTTTTCCCAATCTCCAAACCGGACGGGATCAGGCCCATCACGACCTCCAAGCTCTTTAGGTAAATTTAGGTTTTTGACCTGAGAACGTCGAATTTCGGCCTCTTTTAGAGCACGTTGCGCCTCTGGGGGCAAAACGGTGCTCGGTGTGGTTTTATCACAAGTTTCTGTTTTTTTGGTCATAAGTTGTATATATGCTCAATACTCGTGATATCAAAGAATAGAAATAAGCTCTATAATCCTCCACAGGATGCGCGCTCAGGTGCGCACGTCTTGATCGAGGCGGTGTTGTTGCACA
The DNA here is from genome assembly GCA_963922715.1 of uncultured Thalassobacter sp. Taxonomy (GTDB): domain Bacteria; phylum Pseudomonadota; class Alphaproteobacteria; order Rhodobacterales; family Rhodobacteraceae; genus CAWUJT01. The sequence goes on along the minus strand of CAWUJT010000051.1, from coordinate 8,715 downwards.
AGCAAAAACTGGCAGAGGCCTGTGCAGCCCTTGCTTTGTCTGGGCCCGAGATGGCCCGTGCCCAACGATTGACAGGCTTAACTCTGCGATACCTCAGCAAGATTGATGCCGCGCTTGCGCTTCATCTTCGTCGAAAGCCCGCGCAGCGCACACAAACCATTCTACGGCTCGCGCTTGCAGAGCTTTATCTCGATAAGGCTGCGACATATGGGGTTGTTTCAGCGGCTGTGTCCGCTGCGCGGGCGCATCCACGATCCGCACCACAAGCGGGGCTTGTGAATGCGGTCCTGCGTAAAATTTCCCAAAATTCCCAGCTTTGGGACACATTGCCTGCACCTCGGTTGCCAAACTGGATAAGAAGTGCGCTGCAAAAAGCCTATGGCCATGATCGGTTGTTTGACATCGAAGCGGCGCATTTTCAAGATGTACCTCTGGATCTGACGTTGAAAGGTGCTGTTCCCGATGGTCTGGAGGGGGTGCACCTGCCCACGGGATCGCTGCGCTTAAAGCAAGCACAGGTAACAGCTTTGCCAGGGTATGAGGCGGGGGCTTTCTGGGTGCAGGATGCTGCGGCAGCGATTGCTGTCAGAACGCTTGGAGATGTGTCAGGCCAAAAGGTTCTGGATTTGTGTGCCGCGCCTGGTGGGAAAACGCTGCAATTGGCTGCGGCTGGTGCAGATGTAACGGCGCTTGACGTCTCGGAAAAGCGGTTGGACAAGCTCAGAGAAAATCTTTCCAGGACAAAGCTGAAAGTGAAGATTGTCACTGCAAATGCATTGGATTGGACATCACAAACTTTGTTTGATGCCATTGTTCTTGATGCGCCATGCTCGGCCACTGGTACGCTCCGCAGGCATCCTGATTTGCAATACCTCAGAAAAGTTCAAGATGTTGAGGCATTGACAAAACTGCAATATCAACTGTTGGATCGTGCCTTAACCTGGCTTAAACCCAAAGGACGGCTTGTGTATTGCACCTGTTCGCTCTTGCCTGTGGAAGGTGAATATCAAATGGCAGCTGCCCTCAAACGCCATCCAAACCTGAAAATTGAGAAACTCAACGCTGCTGCTTTGGGATTGCCACAGAAGGCAGACGTGCCACAAGGACTACGGCTGCTTCCAGATCTTTGGCCTGAATACGGCGGTATGGACGGTTTCTTTGTCGGTAAAATGTATATGTCAGGGTGACAATTGCTTATATTCTGCATAATTGGTGCTTAGAGACAAACGACGCACATGAATGTAACGCCTCAATATATCGGAGTGCCTCACTCTAGGAAACGCTCTGTATTCTCAAGGTTGAGAAATTGGCTTTGGTATGGTGACAAACCCTCTGCAATCGTGAGCCATCCAGAGCCACAGGCGATTGGATCTTATATGCGTGGTCGTCAGATCATGGGGGGTATTTTCCATTTCGAGGGCCATCTTGTCGAGGCTCCAGGCATGTCGATTTGGGACATCCCCAAACCATCGAACGCTTTTGAGCAGGAGTTGCATAGGTTCACATGGATCGAAGATCTTGCTGCTGTGGGGGACACCGAAAGCAGCGGTCTTGCTCAGGATTGGGCGCTTGAATGGATTGATCGCTATAGCAATACGCTAAAACCTGAATGGGAGCCGAACATCATAGGGCGCAGGCTTGTGCATATGTTAAGTCATGCACCGCTTATTCTTGTCGGTTTGCCACAAAAAAAACACGATAAAATTTTTCGCTCAGTAACGCGACAAGCAAGGCATCTCTCGAAAACATGGCCGAAAACACAAAGTGGCTTGCCACGTGTGGACGCTTTGTCTGGGTTGATTTATGCTGGTATTTCACTGGAAGGAAAAGAGAACTTGCGTCGCCAGGGATTAGAAGCCCTTGGAGAAAGTTTGACAGACGATGTGGATAACGAGGGTGGAATTCCGAACCGAAATCCAGAAGATCTCCTCAAGGTTTTTACGCTCCTAGGCTGGGTTTTAACAGCACTGAACGAGGAAGATCATATGCTGTTGGATCCGATACTGGCGGCCATGGAACGTATTGTGCCAACGTTACGCGCTCTGCGGCATGTCGATGGAAGTTTAGCGCGATTTCATGGTGGGGGATATGGTGCCGCGGGTGTTCTGGACAAAGCTCTTGTGACATCGGGATTGCGTAAGTCAGCCACATCAGGGCAAGCGATGGGCTTTGCGACACTTTTTCATGGGCGCAGCTCTGTTATTGTTGATGCCGCTCCGCCGCCACGTGGGTTTGCATCCGCCCATGCCCATGCGTCAACACTGGCTTTCGAACTCACATCCGGCAATCATCCTATTGTTGTAAACTGCGGCTCTGGTCATGGTTTTGGCCTGGAATGGGAACTTGCATGCCGGGCCACGGCCTCTCATTCGACGCTGTCTTTGGAAAACTACGCATCCGCGCGCATTGGACAGAACGTCACGAAGGGCCATATAACTTTTCGGCCACTCATTCAGGGACCCAAGCGCGTTATTCAGCAAAAAAGCATGAACCGACAGGCCAGCACGTTGATGATGAGCCATGATGGGTATATGACCAGTTTTGGATTGACGCATTTGAGACAACTGTCTTTGTCGGTGAATGGAAATGTCTTGAAAGGCGAAGATACGTTGCGTGCGCTTACTCGTCGCGATAAAGTACGCTTTGATCGATTTCTAGACCAAAATGCCCTGCAAGGACCGCTATTCAATATACGCTTTCACCTCCACCCTGAAACCGAGGCGCGTCTTGATCTTGGTGGACGTGCTGTGTCCGTTACACTGCCCAATGGTGAAGTTTGGATATTTCGGTCAGACGATCATTATAAGCCGATCATCGAACCTTCTGTGTATATGGAGAAGACGCGTCTTAAACCCCGTGCCGCCAAGCAGATTGTTATTTCAGCGCGCGCATCTGGTCATGTGCAATCGATAAACTGGCAAATGATGAAAGCCGACGTGGCAAATGCACAAATCACGAACATTGAGGCAGAATTCCCCTCTGCTTCTGGGGTATGAGAGGTATTTATGGTTGATTTCGTCCCTATCCGTCGCGCTTTGCTTTCTGTGTCAGATAAAACCGGTTTAAAAGAGCTTGCAGACATCCTGGTCGCGCAGGATATCGAAATGATCAGTACAGGCGGAACCGCGCAAGCCTTACGTAAGGCGGGACATACTGTCCGTGATGTATCGGAAATCACAGGGCAGCCAGAGATGATGGATGGGCGTGTGAAAACGCTACATCCTTTTATCCATGGGGGGCTGTTGGCGCGCAGAGACACGCCAGATCATTTGGAGGCAATGAAAGCTCATAGCATTGATCCCATCGATCTTTTGGTTGTCAATCTTTACCCTTTTGAACACACGGTAAATGCGGGGGGAACTTATGAAGCTTGTATCGAAAATATCGATATTGGTGGCCCTGCGATGCTCAGATCGGCGGCCAAAAACCATGCCTTTGTGACGGTGCTGACAGATATCCAGGACTATGAAGCATTTCAAACCCAATTAAAGCAAACAGGGGGCACCACTTATGCCTACCGGCAAAAGATGGCGGAGATTTGCTTTGCACGCACAGCGGCCTACGATGCTGCGGTATCAGTCTGGATGGCTGAAAGCATCGGCACAAAGACACCCCGGCGTATCACGGTTAGTGGAGAGCTGAAGCAAACATTGCGTTATGGGGAAAACCCCCATCAACAAGCTGCATTTTATACAGATCGTTCTGCCCCCATAGGTCTTGCCACTGCGACCCAGCATCAAGGGAAAGCGCTCAGCTATAACAATATCAATGACACCAATACTGCCCTGACACTGATGGAAGATTTGAATTCCGAAGGCGCGGCGGCCTGTGTGATCGTCAAACATGCTAACCCTTGCGGTGTTGCATGTGGGGAAAATTTACGCGATGCATATCAAAAAGCTTTTGATTGTGATCGCACGTCTGCCTTTGGAGGAATCATCGCCGTAAATGTCGAACTTGACGCGGCAACTGCGATGGCCATCACAGAGATTTTCACAGAAGTTGTGATCGCTCCCAGCGTAACGCAGGACGCTCTCGACATCCTATCTCAGAAACAAAATGTCCGGCTTTTAACCACTGGCGGTCTTGCACACTTGTCAAATTCCTCAGTTGCCTTGCGCCAAGTCACGGGGGGATGGCTGCGGCAGGATAAAGATACGGGCGCTCTTTTACAAAACAGCCTTAAGGTGGTGACACAACGCAAACCGACAGATGCAGAAATGTGTGATCTTCTCTTCGCATGGACCGTAGCAAAACACGTGTCATCCAATGCGATTGTCTATGCCAAAGATCGCGCGACGGTGGGTATAGGTGCTGGCCAGATGAGCCGTGTCGATAGTGCTATGATCGCTGCGAAAAAAGCCGAACGTATGGCCCAAACGCTTGGGCTTTCAGAGCGTGCAATCCGAGGCGCGGCTGTGGCGTCTGACGCGTTCTTTCCTTTTGCGGATGGCCTTTTGCAAGCTATTGAAGCCGGGGCAACCTGTGTGATCCAGCCCGGAGGATCGTTACGCGATGCGGAGGTGATTGCCGCGGCTGATGACGCAAACGTTGCTATGATCTTTACGGGTATGAGGCACTTTCGGCACTGATCCGGACATTTGACAATGGTTGTCAGGACATCAATCGCATGTAAGCATATAGCCAGCCCCTCGCACCGTTTGAAGATAACGTGGCTGCTTTGAGTCGGCTTCGATTTTGCGCCTCAGCCTTGTGATCTGTACGTCAATCGCGCGTTCTTGGCTTTTCATCCCATCGCGCATAAGATGTTCCACAAGGGCAATGCGGCTCACGGCTTCGCCTGGGCATCTTGCAAAGATGCGCATCAAAGCACCCTCTGTTGCGGTGAGACGTATCGCATGCTCACCCTGCAAAAGTTCGCCACGCTCAATATCATATCGTACGGCCCCCAGATGCAATATCTTGGCTTGTGGTGTGGGCTCTCCCATTGGAACGCGCCTTAAGACAGCGGCAATACGCAAAAGCAACTCTTTGGGTTCGAAAGGTTTCGCAATGTAGTCATCGGCGCCTGCCTCCAGGCCCGCGACCCGATCCGTGGTTTCGCCTTTCGCCGTCAACAAAATAACAGGTGTCTCCTGTTCAGAGGTCACATCACGACATAAAGACAATCCGCTTTCGCCTGGCATCATCACATCGACAATCAGAATATCGAATTGCAGACCCGCCATGAGTTTACGTGCGTGTGCGGCATTCCGAGCAACGGTTGTGATATAGTTGTTTCGGATCAGAAATTTCTGCAGCAATGTGCGAATGCGTTCGTCATCATCCACAAGAAGAATATGTGCTGATTGCGCCTCAGTCATTTCGTTTGCTCCTTTAGATCATGATAGATTTTTTGCATCTCTGCATCCATCATGTGTTCAAGCACCGCGCGAAAGCCCTCAACAGCTTCAGAACCAACTGCACGGTAAGCGGCCCTCATTCTTTCGCTTTGCACATGATTCAGGGCTTTTTCAAGCTGGATGCCTTTATCCGTTAACGTCAGATGCCGTTCGCGTTTGTCTTTCGCGCCAACTTTCGAGATGACAAGCTCATCATTTTGCAGACTGCGCAAAACCCGGTTGAGTGATTGTTTTGTGACGCCTAAGATCATCAGCAGGTTGTTAACCGTCGTCCCAGGGACACGTCCAATGAAGTGCAGGGCGCGATGGTGCGCGCGTCCATATCCTTGATCTTCCAGTAACCGATCCGGATCGGCGGTGAACCCGCGGTACGCAAAAAACATCGCCTCAATACCCTGACGCAATTGTTCATCTGTCAGATATAATCGATTTTCCACACGGCTTGGCCGTATCATTTTGGTGCCTCCCGTTTTCAATTTTTTACGTCAGCATTGTTGACATTCCAAGAGAGAATCGATACCCACTACCAGTTTTTGCATAATTATATGTCCGTAACGGCCATAATTGAACAATAATTGGAAATGAAAGGCAGTGTCATGAATTCATATGGTGATCGCGATGGATGGATTTGGTTGGATGGTCAGATGGTCGATTGGCGGGCGGCCAACATCCATATCCTTAGCCATGCTTTGCATTATGCCTCTTCCGTGTTTGAGGGAGAGCGCGCCTATGGCGGTAAAATTTTCCTCAGCCGCGCCCATTCCGAGCGGTTGCACTTTTCCGCCGGTGAATTGGACTTTGAAATCCCATACAACGTTGATGAAATCGAAGCGGCCAAAAAGGCTGTACTGGTGAAAAACAATTTAAGCGATGCCTATGTGCGCGCTGTGGCCTGGCGCGGGGCAGGGCAGGATATGGGGGTCGCGTCGGCGCGTAACCCGGTGCGCCTTGCCATCGCGGCCTGGGAATGGGGCAGCTATTATGGGGACGCGAAATTCAAAGGCGCCAAGCTTGACATTTCCAAGTGGAAACGCCCCAGCCCAGAGACGATCCCGGTTCATGCCAAAGCCGCAGGGCTTTATATGATTTGCACCACGTCGAAACATGCCGCCGAAGCGAAGGGCTGTTCCGATGCGCTTTTCATGGATTACCGTGGCTATGTGGCCGAGGCGACGGGGGCCAATATCTTTTTCGTCAAAGACGGGGAAGTGCATACCCCCACCCCTGATTGTTTTCTCAACGGGCTCACCCGGCAGACGGTGATTGGGATGTTGAAAGAGCGTCAGATCAAGGTACATGAGCGTCACATTCTGCCCGATGAATTGGAAGGTTTTCAGCAATGCTGGCTCACGGGCAGCGCGGCAGAGGTCACACCCGTGGGCCAGATCGGGGACTATACTTTTGAAGTGGGGACTTTGTGCCGTCAGATTGCCGAGGAGTATGAGAAACACGTCCGCGCTTGAGGTAACATTTTTCAATCATCAAAACGCTGCTGCATCGCAAATACTATGATAGTTTAGAGGACATTTATAACTCAAGTGGAGGCGCACAGCATGGATAAGAGTGACGCTGATATTCTATCTCGGCACCTTGAGCCAGGTGAAAAGGTTGTGTGGATCGGGCGGCCTTCAGATAGTTGTTTGTTTTCAATTTATGGAACGGAACGGGTTTTATTGTGCATTCGTTCTTTGCCTTAATAACTGGGTTTGCGGCACTGACGTTCACTCTGGCTGGCAACGAGGAGCCAGTCGTTACGCTTTGGATGATGTTTGGACTGTTCTTATATATCAGCCTTGGCCGATGTTATGTCGATAGAAGCAAACGGCGCAACACGCTTTATGCGCTGACCAACCAACGTGCGCTGATCAAACGTCTCCACCCCTATGCGGCATTTCGCCGGATGAAGATTAAGCCAACGACGACAATTGTTCACATCGGCCAAAGCGTTCGATTTGGACCTGCTGTAAACTTTGGCATGTTTTTCGATTACTTACATTGGTATTTACTCGACGATGGCTCTTTCACTTTTCGCGCGATTGAAGGGGCGGTAAATGTTGCACATATGGCACGAGAGGTTCGGGAGGCTTTGAACGATTAGATCAGTCTCAGCTTTCATAGACATATATGCGTGACTAAAGCAGAACTGGCAAAGCCGATGAAAGAGGATATTGTGTTAGAGTATTGTCAATAAACACCGGGAGGTCTTTATGAAACGCACAACACTTGGCCAAACGGGGATCGGCGTCAGCGCTTATTGTCTGGGCACAATGACGTTTGGCACCAACACCAGCGAGGTGGAGAGCTTTGCCCAACTGGACGCCGCTTTAGATGCAGGTATTGATTTCTTGGACACCGCCGAGATGTATCCCGTCAACCCGGTGCGCAAAGAAACCGTGGGCCTTACGGAAGAGATCATTGGACGATGGAATGCCAAAAGTGGCCGCCGCGCCGATTATGTGATCGCCACGAAATGCTCGGGCGAGAACAAGAGCTTCGTACGCGAAGACCAACCTATCACCGGTGCCGTGATCCGAGAAGCCTGTGAAGGGTCTCTCAAGCGGTTGCAAACGGATTACATCGATCTCTATCAGTTGCATTGGCCAAACCGAGGCTCTTATCACTTCCGGCAAATCTGGGATTATGATCCGTCCCGTCAGGACCGTGCGGCGAGCCTCCAGCATATGGACGATGTGATGGGCACCCTGGGCGCATTGGTGCAAGAGGGCAAAATCAGAGCGTTTGGTCTGTCCAACGAAAGTGCTTGGGGCACCGCGCAGTGGCTGTTGGCGGGCGAGAGGATGGGCGGACCCAGGATTGCCACGATCCAAAACGAATACTCCTATCTTTGCCGTATGCCCTATGATGCGGATATGGCGGAACTCGGCCATAACGAACAGGTGACACTCTTGGCGTTTTCCCCTTTGGCCACCGGGTTTGTCACTGGAAAATATCTTGATAGGGCGTTGCCCGAAGGCTCCCGCCATAAAATCGCTGGCGGCTCCCCGCGTCAATCGCCCCGCATTGATCAGGCGGTGCGCGCCTATTTGCAGATGGCAGAACGCCATGGGCTTGATCCTGTGCATATGGCGCTTGCCTTCTGCCTCGCACGACCTTTTCCCTGTATCCCCATCTTTGGGGCAACAACACTGCCTCAGCTGGAGCACATCATAAAGGGTGCGTCCGTCCAGCTGGAGCCTGAATGCCGTGCAGAGCTGGACACAGTCCACCGCGCACATCCGATGCCGTTTTGAGTGCGCATAAGCGCGCCAAGATATTTCTGTCGAACTGCAAAAATGACTTGTTTGCAGGCCCCCCGGCGGTGTATTTGCCAAGGTGAGAGTTGCGACAGAAA
>CAWUJT010000050.1:0-16432 GCA_963922715.1 uncultured Thalassobacter sp. | reverse complement strand
CCGGCCTAAAAGGACGGTTGGCTGGAACGGTATATTGTGCTACAATTATGTCACAACAACTTTTGAAAGCCTCTTGAATGCCTTCACGAAAGAAAGTCGACGCTGCAGAGCGCCATGAAATACTCGCCAGAATCCAACGTGGCGAGAGTGATAATCAGATAGGTCAGGCGCTTGATCGCCACCGATCAACAGTTACAAAAATTCGTAAAACGAAGACGGCTCGCGCGGTTACAACGCCAGGGGCAACGATCCGCGCAAGGGTTTCATTAGGCGAGAAACAAGCGTTCCAATCCAAGGTCCGTGATCTGGGATTGACAGAATCGGACGCAGTGCGGCGCCTGGTTAGATGTTCTTTAGGGGTTCTTGATTTTCAGGATAGTGAAATTTCAGAGCTTGCAGCGATTAGAAAAGAGCTCAATGCGATTGGCGTCAATCTCAATCAGCTAACATCTCTGGCACAATCAGGACGACTTTCCTGGAATAAGCGGGATGGGAAGCTTGTTGAAAAATTGGATATCAAGGTTGATGAGCTGGTAAATCAGCTAATTGCTTTTGTTGGTGCAGGCCGAAAGAGAACACTCGTTAAAGCGGCTTTTCCGATTGGGCAGCAATTCGATGAGTAAAGAAACAATCCAGAATGCGATTTTGGGTGAAGTTCTCCCAAACATCGGAAAGCGCCATGCCGGAATGGCGACAGACACTATGGCGAGAGCAATCCAATTGCACCTTGGTACGCGGCGACAGCGGACAGCCCGCGCTATGTCATTTAATGTTCAGCACACACCTCAGTCTGTTGTTAAAAGGGTTCGCAATGGCGGAACGCATTCAGCAAAGGATTTGAAGCGTCAGCTTGAATACATTGTACGGGATGAGGCAACGCAATCTACATGGCTGAACTTTAACGGTGTTGAACGCAACCTTTACAAGAACTCAGTTGAAACAACTGTGCCCTTATGGACAAGCGGTTGGGCGGGCAGCCCAAAACGTGGCCACACAGATCACATCATTCTGAGTTTCCCAAAGGATACGGATATCGAAGCAGCAGAAAACATTGCACGCGAGTGGGGGCAGACACTTTTCGGGAGTGGTGATTTTGGGGATCTGTGGCGATACGTCGCTGCGCTTCACGCCAATACGGAGCATGTTCACGCACACTTTATTGTTGAAAAGCATGGCATTGAACATGGAAATTTCCTATCAATAAGCATGAAGTCTGAGTTGAACTTTGACGTGATGCGTGAGCTGCATTCAGAAATCGCTGGGAAGCATGGCGTGGCCTTGAACGCTTCCAGCCGACTGTCACGGGGGATTGTCGAATATCCACCACGGCCAGTTGATTATCGAATAGCTCACGAAGCACAAAGCGGGGGAGGGCAACGCAGCGACGCCAAAGTAAACGTCGATGCTCCACCTATGTCCATTGTTGCGCGGATGAAGCGAGAAGCAGAAGTACGCAACTATTCAAAACAATATTTGGGTCTGAGTACACTGGCCCGCCTTACGAGCCCAGTCTCGACAGGTGATGAGTTCATGGAAAAATTGAGTGGTCTGTTCCAGGCTGCAGCAGAGAAACTTGAACAAGGAGTTAGCTTAATGACTGATATTTCTGGTGATCATCACACTATTGACCCATCGGCAAGGCTCATTGAAACGCAGCAGCAACTTGTAACTGACGCCAAACAAGCCTGGGAAGATATTCAACAAATGGAAGCAGGCCCGGAGCGCGTTGAACTTGAGCGTCAGTTTACTGAAAGCGTTCGTGAAACAGATATCGCTGACCCATTCTTTGATTTTCATTCTGATACCGTTGCGCCTGTTTTTGATCTTTATCATCTGGGTGTTGTGGAGGAGTTGAACAACTTCCGTGACAGGGCAAGCGCCGATACAAGTGCTTTGCAACTTGCAAATGAGGCTTTGGACGAAATTCGGTCAAAATTAGGTACTGCGTTTGAAGGTATCGAAACTGAATTAGAGGCTGAACGTACCTCAGCTGCAGAAATGGCAGAACGCTTTATGCTCAAAGAGCGAACCAAAGCTCAGCTTACTGCGTGGGGAGAGGCTGGTTTCAATGCCGAAATAGGCAATGGCATTCCTGATGAAGCCAAAGGCTTACTCGAAGAGCTCAAAGAAGAAATACGTGCGTCGGCCGAGAAGAATGGACGTGAGGTTGATTGGACCAAAGAACAAGAGAAAGCTGAATCCTATATACGCGAGGGCTATATCCAAAATAAGGCCGAGTTTGGGGAGCGTTATGATGAAACGTGCAGTCTTGCGAAGAAACAGGCTGTAAATATCGTCGATGATTATGAATTGCCCCGCGATTTGAGTGAAGCACTGGCTCGTGATCAGTTGATGGAAGCAGAAAAATACACTCGTCTGGCAGATGTTCCGGCCATTGAGCGCATTGTTGATCGTGTCGCTGAAAGCCTGTCTGAACAAGACCTAGAGGCCGTAAGGGCAGGGGATAGTACAGCCTTGCTCGAAGAGGTCAAAGACCCAGCCATTCGTGCCGCAGTCGCCTCTGAGTTGAAGAATGAAGCCAACATTTCTGATGACTATCGACAATTTAGTGAATCCGTTGATCGCTTCCAGAATTTCGAATCTCATAAGAATACCCGAACCACAGCAAAAGAAGTCAGTATAGATGTTTCTGACGACTACAGCCTGTGATCTGTTTATTGAAGACGGAGTGATATTGTGATCCAGGATTTAGAAACACCCTGGCGTTACTCTTTGGCGGGTCTCGGTGGTTTGATCTGTGGTGGTTACATTGGAACAATGCTGGCCACCGTCTTGATTATGTTTGTAAGGGAAGGCAGTGTTCACGCCATGGACCCCCTTGAACCGTTTTTCCTACGGTACTCATGGGCATCACTACAAGCCGATCAGGATCTATTACAGACAGCATACCTCATTGTTGGCGTTACAGTTGCCGGTTTTATGGCTCTTGGCATCTCTGGGGTCTATCGTGGAAGTTTGACACAATATGACAACGCCCATTACCAGAGCAAAAAAGAGATCAGGAAGAACAAAATGCTGGACGGTTTTGCCGTTAATGGTTTTGTTTTTGGGAAATTGGGAAGTCCAAAATCTGGCAAACCTTTTGTATCTGCAGCGCCCAACCGCTTCCCACATGTGGTGATTGTTGCCCCAACAGGCCGAGGTAAAGGAGTTGGCTTTGTTCTTCCCAACCTATTTCATTTTGAAGGATCTGCCATCGTCCTTGATGTGAAAGGCGAAAATTTTGAAATCACAGCTATCCATCGTCAGAAAGGGATGAGGAGCAAGATTTGGTATTTTTCGCCTTTCGACTATGTTGATTACCCAAAGAGAGATGTAAACTCCGAGCCTAGACGAGTAACGCGAACACACCGCTTTAACCCGTTGGCGCGTATTGCGGCTATGGCATCGGCCGATGAGCAATATACAGCACTCAACATACTGGCTGATATGTTTCTGGTTGTCGAAGGGGAGAGCGCGAGAAATTTCTATCAAGCAGGTAAGCGATTATTTGTCACGGCCTGTCTTTATGCCATTGAGCAGGGTAAGCCGAACCTAGGCTTTGCTTCAGAGATCATGGATGGGGGTGGCAATCGGGTTGAAAACTATCAGTCTTATGCTGAGCGAACTAAGATACCCATTGTGTCCAGAACATTCCTTGAAATGGCTGGTGCAACCCAGAAAATTGTAGATAGCTATATTTCAGTGATCAATGGGGCAGGTTTTGAGCTTTGGTCCGATCCATCTGTTGTTCGGGCTACTTCTGAAAGTGACTTTGATTTCTCCACTTTCAGATCACAGAAACAATCGCTCTATATTGCCGTTCAGTCAGAACACCTTAAAACTCTGTCTCCGTTGATCCGTCTTTTGTTCGCTGATGCTATCGCGTCACTACAACGGTCAAAGCCTTGTCCTGACGAACCATATACAGTCATGTTTCTCATGGATGAATTTGATCAGCTTGGACGTCAGCCATTGGTCCTTCAGAGTATCAAAACCATTCGTTCTTTCGGCGGGCGCTTTTTTATTATCACTCAGTCAATTGCTGGTCTTGACTCCCCATCTTTGTATGGCGAGCCTGACAGGCGGTCCCTGTTGGCAAGCGCGGGCGTGCAGATATACATGACGCCACAAGATGATCGTACGGCGCAGGTTCTATCCGAGGCTTTAGGTAAAGAGACAATCGTATCGAAATCCGAGAACCAGTCGCGTGTGCGCGACCTTGATGATAGTGCCAATGTCAGCCGATCTTCTGTAGAGCGTCCCCTTGTTTCACCATCAAAGCTTCTACAATTTCCACTCGATAAAGTCTTGATCTTGGCTGAAGGTCAATACCCGATCAAAGCAGACCATATCCGTTATTATATTGATCGACACTTCGCACCGATCAATGAAGCGCGTCGCAGTCATAAACTACCCTATCCATCACTAGAGAACGCCCGCGAACATGCACCTGTTGCAAAACTGAGCGGGTTGTCAAAGAAGAAAGCTAAAGCAAAGACCGAAAGTCAGAAACTCGAAGAACTTGGCAACATAAGTGCTAAAATGCAGGAGATTTCTTCAGCAGCTAAAGCCAAACGCAAACCTCCCGTGAGACGGGAACCATAAGACTATGATACCACGAAAAGAGATAAGATATGAGATCTCTTGATGGACAGAATACTTTTGAGCTTTATTGGACAATTAAAAATTACATCCCATCATCAATAAGAAATACGTGACGGTATATAGATTTCAGCTATGCCTCGCCTACCGTCTTTCCTACCAAGCTGGACAACAATATCAATGCTTGTTGCGCAATATCTGCGGACCTCTTCGAACGTCATGTTCATACCAATAGACATAACCATGAGTGCAAGACGGTCGATGGCTTTTTGTGCTGTATCAGCATGAATTGTTGTGAAACTGCCCCCATGCCCCGTATTGATAGCATCTAGGAATGTTTTGCACTCTGATCCGCGAAGCTCCCCAAGTATGATGCGATCTGGGCGTAAGCGCAACGTCGCCTCTAGCAGTTTGGCAGCGGATGTTTCAGAGCCTTCAACCCGTTTGGCTTTAAGAGAAACAGTGTTAGGTTGATCTGGGAACAACTCAAGTGCGTCTTCTATTGTCACAATTCGCTCATCTTCTTGAACCAGAGATAACAAGCCGCGCGCAAAAGTCGTTTTACCGCTTGAGGTGCCGCCTGAAATCATAATATTAAGTCTATCATCAACACAGACCTGCATTGCATCTTGAATATATCCTGATCCCGCCAGCTCTTCGACACGTTTTGCTCTATCGCGCCGCTTTTGGTCGAGATCGACTAGATTTCCATAAATAAGCTCGATGCTTTCTATCGCGATTTTCTTTTGACTATATGCCCGGAGCGTTATGACTGTTGCCCCCTCAACAGCGGGCTCCATCAAAACTTGCGCTCGCAAAGGAATGCCTTGGTATTCAATTTTTCCCGATATAACGGGTTTCTTTATTGAGATGGGTAACCCAATACTGCCCGCAATCGATCTGCCTAGCTCTAGCGCATCAGACTGGCTAAACGTGTGTCCTGCATATAATTCCATATGCGCGGCACCCTGTTTTTCTAACCAGACTTTCCCATCTCCGTTGATTGCTATTTCAACAATTTTTGAATCATGTATTTGCGCCTGAAGAGGCATAAGATACGCCTCTAAAAATGAGCCAACATCATTCATTAAAAGAACTCTAAATCACGATCCACCAATATTGAAACCTGCGCACCAGGTTCCACCGAAATTATTGGTGGAAGGGTTGCGTATTCATTCAATATTGCACTGGTTGTAAAATTGAAATTATCAGCAATGTTCTCAGCGGTATCTTGAGCAACCTCGCTATCATCATTAAGCTCTTCTGCAACTAAAGTAGGAACAGCACCGATAACTGAAATCAATGCAGCTCCACCAAACCGAGCAGCAAAGCGTGTATTTACACGTCCCGTCACACCCGATCTGCCTTGTTCGTCACCACCAAAAGCACTGATTTGAACCGATTGACCCTCTGGTGTGACAATTCTGGACCAGCGCACTAGAATACGTCCTTGTCCAAGCTCTACATCCGAACTGTATGACCCAAAGACACGTGAGCCTGGTTGAATGAGGACCTCAGCACCATCAAAGCTCCACACTGGTTCGTTTACTGTAGCGATCACGTTACCTGGTAAAGAGGAATTTATCGCATTTTCCAGGGTTGCCCCGATCATGGTTCCCTGGATGATGGTTTTTGAGGGATTGGCTATAAATTCAGAATTTGTGACTGCTACAGCCTGAGCACCAGCTTCAATAAAGGCTAAGTTTCTTTCAGCGGAATTTGGGCTATTTGCCCGCGAAGCGTTTCCACTCCCTGACTCATTTAAGCCTGAAGGAGAGGAAGAGGATTGACCGCTTTCATCAAACACAACAGAAGGTGATCGTGTTCTTATGAGTAATTCCTCTTGTTCCAGTTTTTGTTCTGCCTGCAATTCTGCCTGAAGCCTACTTTTCTCTTCTTCTATTCTTTGTAATTCCATATCCGTCGTCATACGGTTTTGTAATTCTAGCGATGCGAGGTTTTGTGCTTCCAATCGTTCTTGTAAAGCTTGATTTTGATCCTGTAGAGCAGTGATTTGTGTACGGAAGTCTTCTTGGATACCTGTTAGCATTTCAGCGTTTGCTTTGTTCGCATCTGCAATCGCTTGCGCAATTTCCTGTGATACTTGACCTTCATCCGTATCTGTATTTGTCCGTAAATCATTTAGTTCTTGTTCGAGTTTTGTGACCTGTTCCAAAAAAGCTAAGTTACGTTCTTCTGCTTCTGTTTGTTGGTTTGCAAGTGCTTCATCAATACGCGAGAAATCAACAGGATCAGAAGCAGGTTGGCTTTCTGTTTCAATTCTGGCAAATGCACCACCGCCTTCACTTTCCTGAAATTCTTGTGCTTGCGACGTTTCGACTGGCGGTTCGCTTTCTGGTACAAACACAGGATATGCAAATATAGCAATAAGTACAGCAGCGCCCAGTCCAAAGAATACTTTCGCAACGATGCTCGTTGCCCCCTTAGACTTTGGAGTTTCTATTTTATATTCTTCATCAGACATTCATTAAAACTCCTTGGCAGCGAGACTCGCGACGGTAGACTGCTCTGAGACAGTGCCACCCGGAACACGGCGTATACATACTGTGGCATCACCAATGCGCAGAGAATATTCGTCATGAAGTCCTGACACACGCACAACCCTCTCACGTGATGAGCTGTTCGTATATGCTTCATAACCAGCAGTATTTACCCGAAAAATTGAGGGTCGAATATCGTTTCTGAATTCGAAGAACGTATTTCGACCATCGTTCCAAATACGTAAAGGACGAAAATTGGCTTCTCCAAAGTATTCATAGCCTGTGTCGCGTGTCCCAGAACTTGAAATTGTTCGGCGTGGTGCTGTATCTGGATAAAGCAATAAAACGCGAAACGTAGGATCCGGTGATGTGCCTTCAGATAGAAAAAAAGAAATTGCACGTCTATTCGTATATACGGTCATATTTGTACTAGAGCGGCGAATGATTGGTTTGACTGATATTGTTTGTCTGTTTGACAGAACTTCTACTTCATAAGATGCACTGTCACCCAAAAGCACCTGACGTATACGTTCACCTGTACCAAGCTCAATGGCAGTGTTTACACGCAGATTAGTGTGCACACGGATAACGTCGCTTGGATTGTAAGTAACGTGCTGAACGCGGGCATCCTGCCCCATTGTATGTGGTGTACGTTCTGCAAAAGCGGTTGTTCCAACCACACAAACGCAAAGACAAATAATAGAAATACTATTATTTATTCCATAAATACGGTTCCATGTTTTATCGCTCATTTTATTTATTCTCCAAGGGTTTCTGCATCAACTCTGAAGGTCGAAACGCTGAAGCCCAGCGGGTTTTCCCAAACTCGCTGAAGGCTGCGTTCCTGCCTCGGTGAAAATTCATATTGAACTGTTGCCACAAACGAACGCGTCACAGAACGTTGCTGTGGCCGCATCAGTGTTTTTGCGAAACGAACCTGAGCAACATTGTCATTCAGAAAGTTGATGGCCTTCACCTGGACAGAAACTTGTGACCCTGCACCATAGATGCGAGGCGGGTAGTTTTCATTGTCGCTATTGTCATTCCAGAGCTGTTGCAAAGATGTACGGGCTGCGCCAACCGAACGACGTTGGACACTTTCAAGACGTTCCTGGATACCCGCCCGAATATAGCTTTCTCGGTCCGAAACGTAGGCAACCAGCAACGACTGGATAACTGCTTCTTCATCTGAAATATTCGTTGGCTGTACTTGAACGATACGTTCTGCCGCGCCCGTTGTACTATCCACCAGGACAGTGAATACTTCCGTTTCCTTGAGCGGTAAAAGTGTGATTATCCCAAGACCGAGAATGCCTGATAGCACGCATGAAGCAGTTGCAACACGCCAAGCAAGCCGCGCCGATCTTTTTGGTTCAAGGATCAAATCTATGTCAAAATTCTGATCGTGCATGAGTGGCTTTCCTTCTAGGCATTTTATTTTTTCAGACGGCTTGCGAGAAATGCGACTGTATTAACGGTGGCGGCCCCTGCTTTGGTTGAGATTGGTGCGTTGGCGGCTGTGGATTTGCCTGTGCCGGCCGATATTGCACCACCAGCAAAGCGTCCCGCGGTTTTGGCTGTTCCTGTAGCAAGGCGCGCACCACGGGAGGCAGCACTAAAAGTGGCAGCAGCGGCAGCAGCCAGGCCGATACCTGTTTGTGCCAAGCTCGATGCCGTACTCGGGATCATTGCCATGAGACCAGTCCCCAAAAGCATGATGACGATGAAGTTTGTCAGATCGCCGATGCTTGACACATTCTCCAGATTATCTGGAACGATCTCGAAAGAGGCAACAATAGTAAAGCCAGCCATTGCCGCCGCCAACAGTGGGACAAAGGCAAATCCAAGGGCAAGCTTCACATACGCTTCAAATATGGGTGCAGACTGTTTGAACAGCGTACAGGCAATGGCTACAGGCCCAAGTATGATCAAAACGCCTATCATCAGCTTTGCACTTCCAATCATGATGACGCTGACAACTGCCATGAGAGCAGAAATCAAGAACATAACCACACCTGAAATAGCGCCTGCAACCCACGAACCATTTTGCGCAATCGCATCGCCAACATCTAATGACCGACCGTAAAGATCATCCAGGCCACCATAGAGGTCGGTAATTTCCCCCGCTGTAATCTCGTTCAGCACAATGGCACCAATTTCGGAGGGTGCCTGGGTGAGAACTCCATAAACAGAATTAAAGTTTGAAAAACTGGAAATGAAAGCAACAACCGCCCCCAATCTGACGACCAAGCTGACACCATTTTGAAGAGACATTGGTATAGCCTGGATCAACAAATTGATGCCCGTAAGAATGATGACCAGGATTGAACTTACTTGAACAACGGGCAGCACTGACGCTGCGACAGTATCATACGCCCCAGAGCCAATCTCAGCCATTGTGGAGTCAATCGTATCAAGAAGAGTTTTGATAACGGCCATCAGTTATTTTTCCGGCAATTTGTTGCATAAAAGCTGCGATATTCGTCAGCGACATCGTACTGGCGTTCTTGCCTATAATCCCTAAGCAGAATGTAATTCTCTTCATCCAAGTCAGCTTGAACAAAGCCAAATTTCTCTGTCAAAAACTCGTCAAAGCTCATTTGTCCCATAAGGCACGAACAGACACCATCGCGCATTGCTGTTTCGCGTAGATACGTGAAATAGGCTTGTCTTGCTGTTCCAAAGCGCCCAAAGCGTTCTGCTATATAGCCAACTTTTTCAGGTTCCCTCTCGCACAAAGCAGAGCGCGGAGCGCGGAAAAAATGCATTTCCCGTCGCTGCATTTCCCGCATGATGTCCATCAGCTCGTTACGATCATTCTCGTTTACGGCTTCAATGGCAGCTTGCTGAAGCTGATCTGGTGTGGCGTTTTGTAGGTTCTCAGCATGAAGGGGGGAGGCTATTAACACTACCCCAGCCAAAAGTATGTTCATGAATTTTTTCATTATTCGGGTGCTCCTGAAAATTCGAAGAAAGTGCGTTCTTTCGCTTGTTCTGCTGCCCAATTTATACCGTTCTGTCCTGATGCGAGACCTTGAGCAGCATTAAGTCTCCACATCTGGCCAAGCATATAACTGGTTTCAGCAGCCATACGTGTATTGAGATCCACAGACTCTTTTAGTGTTTCTGCGCTCGCAATTTGCTCAACCAACCCGTCAATACGGGTCAGGCTTTGTTCTGCTTCTTCGTAAGATAATTGTGCCGCTGCCATCACTGTCACGTTTGCTGCGGCTGTTTGGGAAATCACCCCATCAGATACATTTTCAGAGGAAGAAAGTTCTTCAAGTCTTTCTTGCG
This sequence comes from uncultured Thalassobacter sp., assembly GCA_963922715.1. Lineage (GTDB taxonomy): Bacteria > Pseudomonadota > Alphaproteobacteria > Rhodobacterales > Rhodobacteraceae > CAWUJT01. Next base: position 6,029 of record CAWUJT010000050.1, on the reverse strand, counting down.
TAAAACCAGCATCTGACAGGATATCAAAAACGGCGTCCTGTGCCATTTTGTCACCCATTGTCACTTCATCATCAAGAAGATTATCGAGCAGGGCATCAATATCGCCAATAGACAGCGCATCCATGAACCCAGATAATTGAGTTATTTTTGCTGCACGGCTACGGATGTCTTCATCGGCATAATACAAATTGGCAATGTCATTTAGGCCAGTAATTGAACTCAGGACACTATCAAGTAAGGCATTAATGTCTGTTAGCTCTTTAATTTGTGCCTGAAGCTGCTCAATTTGCTCTAATTGGCGTTCAGCATCTGCTAGGTGTTGCTGAATTTGCTCGACGTTTTGGGCAAGGTTTGCACTATCAATGACAGGAACACCTTGTGCCAGTACTGTTTGGACGTTCATGGTCGCCAAAAGGGCTGTTGTATTAAGTATCTTAGAAACAGTGTCTTTCATTCATTAAACTCCCAAAATCTAGTGGCTTGAAGTTGTTGTGATGCCTCATAAAGACCTTCAGCGGTCTCAACCTTCACCTGTGCTGCGCGAAGTCTCTGCGTCAACGCCATAAGGCGCCCACGTTCTGCCATGAGATATGTATTGTAATCCATTGCCTCTTTGGCATTCTCTGGTTCCCCTTGATCCAAAATGCCTGCTATTCGCCGCATAGCGGCGTTCACTTGTTCTTTTTGATAGGAGCCATACCCAACAGAAGCATCGGCATAATTTGCCCAAGCAGCGCCCGCGCCATCAACACCTTGAAGCGATCCAGTCATTTCAACGCCCGTAATAATTGACAGGTATTCGTTAAAGTAACGGTTGATCCTGTAGACATAGTTCTGGGTTTCCTCGAACGGAGGAATACCACCATATTTATTTACATTGCCCGGGCCTGCGTTATATGCCGCGAGTGCATAATCGACACGGCCATACTGGTTTAGTTGCGTCAAAATATATCTCGCTCCCCCATCTAGGTTTTCCCAAGGATCATATGGGTCCACGCCTAGATCGGAAGCAGTCCCAGGCATCAACTGACAAAAGCCCCGTGCGCCAGCGTGGCTGACGGCTGCATTGTTGAAGCGGCTTTCCTGTTTGATCAGAGATTGAAATAGAATACGCCATGTCAATGGGTTCAAGCCCGCAGCGGCAACCCCTGGATGATCTTCATAACGACGGGCAACCGTGATTATCATAAGTTCAACTGACGCATTGTCACCGAATAATCGTTGTGCAGCTTCATTCTCATCTTCATTTAAAGGGTAGGTTTCCGCTGTGCTTGGAAAATCATCAGATCCATTCTCAAATTCTGAAATGTCTGTTATTCCAGTGTTTCCTTCAAGAAACCGTTCATATGCCATACGTTGTTCTTCATACAACTTGATCTGTTGATCACGACTTCCAATTTTATCTCCCTGCTTTTCTGCATCGTAGAGCATTTCAGTAACCCGTGACTGACTTTCAGCCAGATTACTCCAGTCGATACTTGGTACACCTTGCCCGTACGCCAATGACGCAACTGAGGTTATCAGTGTGGCGATGGTGACGCTCTTAAAATTTTGAGAAGTCACAATCATTCGGCTTCTCCGATTTCCCGCGTGTGCTTAAAAAATCATTAGATGTAGCATCGCTCGATCCCTCCGGTGCTTCAGAGTAAGTACCATCAGTTTCGGTTCTGCCAAAGCACTCCGATAGAATCCCTGTTGTTGGTTCACATCCAGTAAGCGTTGCAATTACTATGATTAATGCAAAGACTTTCTTCATATCATATCCTTCCAAAAATCAGCCTTTGTTTGCCAGTTCCGAGGCGCTTTCTCAGCACCCGTTCTTCCACCACCCAAAACAGTGAGAGCACCATCAATGCCCCCAAGGTCCACATCAACAAAAACACTGTCACCACCTGAGCGCATCAATGCGATCCTGTGTCCCCCAGCCCCGGCGCAGAGGAACGCAGTTTCACTCTCGTTGGTACGTAATATTTTGTAGTCATCGGGTTTGGCCCTGTTGTTTGGGAACAGGATTTGGGTATTCACAGTTTCAGTAATGATGGAGCCAACATGGCTTTGCTCTAAGTGACCGGGTGTCTGTGTGAGCATGATGACCACACAATTCTTTTTTCGCATTGTCACCAACCAGTCTTGAAGCCGCTTCACAAAGATCTTGTCGTTCAGCATTTTCCATGCTTCATCGATGACAATCATTGTGGGTTTACGATCTTCAATTACCCGCTCAATACGACGGAAGAGATAAGCAAGCATAGCCGACCGCTCGACATCAAGATCGAGTATTTCCGACATATCAATACCAGCAATTTCCTCACTAACATCCATTGAAGTGTCAGCTACTTTACTAAACATCCAGCCATACCGCCCCTTGATGGTCCATTCCTGAACACGGGCCAGCAGCTCACCATCGTCATCCGTAGATGTGATGAGGCTTTCCAAGCCACCAAAATTACGAAGCTGGGGTTGTGCGATAGCAATCTGTTTGACTGCTTGTGTCAATGCCACCGACTGAACTGTGCTTAGTGAACCGCCCTTCGATAAAATATCATTCAGCCAATCCGTGAGCCAAGCAACACCGCGATCATCGGTTTCTGTGGAAAATGGATTGAGGCCCGTTGCATGACCAATCTTAACATTGCTGTATTTTCCACCTAATGCGCGAATGACCATCTCAAGACCTTGATCTTTATCAAACGCGATTATTCGTGCACCAACACGGCGAGATTGAGCCATAAGGAATGCTGTCACAAGTGTTTTACCGGAACCGGGACGACCAAGAACAAGCGTGTGACCTGCACTCGGTTCTTCTGAAGCCTTGCCCACCTCGTGAAAGTTAAAGCGGTAGGCTCCAGCAGTAACAGTTGGAAACACCGTTATGTTCTGCCCCCATGGTGTCAGATCGTGAGAGCGCCCACGGCTTGTTTTGTGGAATGCCGCGAAATCAGCAAAGTTATCAGCTGAGACCATAACTTTTCTTGGACGGTACGACCAATTACAGGGAGCTTGACCGAAGAACATTGTGCTGAATGCACCTTTGAAAACACCTATATCAGCACGCTCACGAACCAGTGTCGTTCCTGTTTCCTGGGCGGCCTGCCATACTTCAGACAGCGCCTTTTCTAAATCTTTCCGGCTTTCAGCAGTTACCATGATCGACATTTGATGATCACCATAAACTTGGCGACCCGACGCGACATTATCAGCTGAAAGTCGCATTTCTTCACGTTGGCTATCTGCGGCATCTTCAGACGCTTCCATTTGACGGCGCTGAAGTTTCATCTTTTCAACGGTTGCGTTGCGCCGCAAAGGCGTAAAGCTGTTTGTCACAACGATGTTGTGTGGTTGTTCCAGCTTGTCCAACATGATGGGAACTGTTTCAGAGCAATAGGCATGAATGCCAAGCATCGCCCCAAATCGTTTTCTTTGACCGTCATCGATTATAACAACCTTGTCCTCAAAGGTGTAATTGGCTGATGAGCAAACATGCGATAGAAATTGGCCTGGAACAGCAAACCGTTTCTGGAACGATTGTCCTTGTATTGTCGAAAGAAGCCCCAGCCAATCACCATCCGAGACCTTGAGGCGGCGAAATCCTGTCTCTTTATGAAACCCTTCAAAAAGACGCATAGCCTCATTGAGTTTTTCAATCCGTTCTTTCAATTCGACACGTTGGCTATCGGTATCTTTCAAACTATTGAAGATTGAGCTGAAACCAAACTTATCTGCCAAACTAGGTCGGATGCTGACTGTCAACATGATAACACGATCTTGCAAATTTCGGCTGATAAGATGACGTTGCCAACGTTCGTCGATAATCGTTGATAACCCGTCATAATCCACAGGTTTAAGGTCCAAATTGTAAGGCAGTGTAATACGGTTTACGTAAAAGCCAAACTGCTCGCCAAGTTGAGCGACTTGCCGCGTAAAGCCATCTACCATTGCGTCAACATCAATTTCTTCAGAGGTTAAGCTATCAACCCCGCCCAGAATTGCACTTGCCATTAGATCACCCTGGCGCGTCATGATTACATCATCTGCTCTTGCGATAAGATATGGAATGTGTTTTGCCGCTGGAGCTTCTTTCATGATTTTGTTTCCCAACAATTCCTGCGTTGCGCTACTTGGGTTGACGATCATAGGGCCATAGTTGTCTCCGCCATGCACATCCTTGTTTCGTGTCGGCGGATTGGCTGAGTAAACATTTGCCATTATTTCAAAAAGATGTGGGTTTTTGTCTGCAATGAACCATAAAGGAACATAAGTCGCTGGAATGATTAGAAGAAACCACATTGAATCGAACGCAATGAAAGGGACAACACCAGCCACCAATAGACCAACGATATATCCTAACGGGAGACCGCAGAACATAGCGGGCCGTGTGAAACCGAGAAATACGGGTGTCCTGCGCAATTCATTCTTCCTTTGAGAGTTTGGTCCGCTTCCTAAGGGAAGCGGGCCGTTTGTTATCAAGTAGGAACAGCGAAACCGTCGATGATGGTTTTTGCAGAGAAAACCATAACAACGCCAACAAGAATTGCCACAAACCAGGGCCAGTTTAATCGTCCAGTGAACATGGCATAACCCGATGCCACCAACGCCAGAATTGCGATCAGTCGCCCAATAGGGCCAGTCAGTGCAGTGACTATGTTATCAAACATATCCTCTATAGGCTCCAAATTCTGCGCCATTGCTGGGTCTGCCGCCAGAAGTAATATTGCAGGCAACAAAGGAAGCCACCTCCAAATACTACTCTTCATTCTTTGGTTAAGTTTCATGTTTACTCCTGTCATAAGATTGCATAGTAAATTTCGAGCACCTTTCGTACATGCCCCTGGGTTTCCCGATAGGGCGGAATGCCACCGTATCGTGATACTGCCTCTGGACCTGCATTATATGCAGCCAAAGCCAATTCCTTTGATCTGAAGTCTTGAAGTTGTGTCAGAAGATACCGCGCCGATCCATGCAGATTTTCTCTGGCATCATATGGATTGACACCTAATGTCCGGGCGGTTTCTGGCATCAACTGACCAAGACCAATAGCGCCTACATGGGAACGTGCAGACTGAAGGAAGTTGCTTTCGATTGCTATATTTGCACGAAAAAGCGCAACCCACTCCATTGTTGAAAGTCCAGAGACACGAATACCTGGATGCTGAGCATAATAGAATGCAATCTCATAAATGAGACCTTCAATTTCAGCCGTGCCATGAGGAAGGCTGGTTGCGTTGTGGACTAAGGCTGTATCAATCGAACTTGGTGTTACCTGAGCAGTTCTTTCGTTGTCTGCCTGGACTTTTAGAGGGCGATTAAAATCTAAAACACCCGTAACGTGATTAGAGCTAATTTTGGCTACAGTTGAATATTCTCCACCATCGACGTTGAGAACATCCGCCTGACAAAATGTGCAGATTACCAGATTGAATAATAAACTTTTACTTGTTGTTCCTATCCAACTCATCAACACGCCAAATTCCTTTCCTACCCATCATTAGTGGGATTTCGGGGACGCTGACGTTGAGATCTGACGCGAGAGAAGCAAGACCAAGAACTGTTTTGACTATTTTGGTTTCCATTGTGCCCCAAACAACGACCTGTGAGCGGAACTCATTACCGTCAGGTTCATCTGTTAGCAAATAGAAGACCCATTTTCCTGTCAACATCGTTCCTTTCTTCGCAACGCTTTCAACACATTCGACTTCAAGTCGTGCCCCAAGCGCCAGGTCTTTTTTAACTTTTGCTATTACGGTCACTGGCGCTCTGGTTTCCATCTTTGGCTCCGGCTGAATCAAATCAGCCACAGCAATAGACATATTTTGCTCATGTCACCACTACAGATAACATAAAACATATCTAAGACTTTCATATGTATATTTTAGAGTCAATAAATACTTTTGATTTTTATTTATATGTATTATATTGAATCCTGTTTCAATTCTCGTATAACTATAGGTGAATTTGATATACCAATAAGCAGGAATGAAACATGAGATCTATAGTATCTGCCTGTGTGATGTGTCTCATCGGGGTCCTGG
>CAWUJT010000049.1:0-16565 GCA_963922715.1 uncultured Thalassobacter sp. | reverse complement strand
AGATGACGTTATGTCTTTGGAAACAGGGGCACATGGCGCGCGTAACGGGCATCTAAGATATTATAGAGACGTGGATCAGGGGCGATCTCAATCTCTTGCCGCACAGGGCGAAACCCTGATCTTTGGTAAAAGCCGAGCGCGCTGGGATGATCCAATGTGCATGTATGTACCGTGAACCGTGTGATTGGCGCACGCCACGCGCGTTTAACAGCCTCCGCCATCAACCATCGCCCTATGCCGCGGCCAATTAGGGGCTGCGCCAAGCCGAAAAACTCCAGCACACAAACGCCCTCTTCACTGAAATTGAGTTCTAACAAGCCCTCTGGTGCGCCGTTTTGTTCAACCGCCCAGAAAAATTTCTTTGGATTTTGTAGGATCGCAAGGAGCTTCTCATCCGCCATGATCAGCCGAGAAAACCAAAGCCATTCCGCCCCAACATGGGCAAAAAGCTGTCGATAAGCACCCAGATCATTTCGGGAGACTGCATTTAACGAGATACCTTCTGGTGGCGGTTGCTTCGAAACCACAGGCGCAGATGTCATCTCAAGATGGGTCACAACTGTGGCAATCATGCCTGCTGGCACATCATAAAGCCCAGCCCCCAGCGTGTTGGTCATGCGATTGCTTTCTCTTAATCCTGATCGTCGTCTTGCTGCAACGTGTTCTGAGAAGCAGCTGTGTTTCCATCCGCAAGCCCTGACACACCATTTTCCAATGACAGTCCCAACTCTTCCCCAAGCTTGCGCAAGGCCGGCATCTGCACAGCCATCCCCATGATAGAATCAAGCGCTTGATTGACAACGGGTTTATCGCCAGAACTGCCACCGCCTGTAGGTGCCCCGCCCATGCCTGTGACCTGATGGATTTTGATCGAATCGATCTTCTCGGCTGGTTTGACCATTTGAGCCACAATCTCTGGCAAGGCCTCAAGCCGGGCCAGTTGCACTTTCATTTCGACAATCTCCGCGCTGATCGAATTGTCGGCCTCCACAATCGCAGCACGCCCTTCAGCCTCTGCTAGGAGGTCCGTCTTTTTGGCTTCGGCGCGGATGGTCACAGAGTCTGCTTCCGCCTGGGCTTCTTCACGCAGGGCTTGCGCACGGTCCGCGGCCGCCTCGCGCTCTGCTTCAGCTGCCAAACGGATGCCCGTGGCCGCACGTTCCGCTTCGCGGGTCGCCTCAATCAGGGCGATGCGTTTTGTACGCTCCGCTTCTTCTACGGATTTTGCTGTGATCACAGCCTCCGCCGCGCGGGTGGCCTCGGCCCGTGCGACATCGGCACTGGCCCGCGCGCGACTCTCTTCTTCGGATTTTTGCGCGACGATGATTTGGCGTTCCTGCTCAGCCACCTCCAGCTCTCGGTCACGGGAAATTTCAGCGGCGCGCACGGATTGATCCCGCGCAATCTCCGCCGCGCGCACAGATTGATCCCGCGCGATCTCCGCAGTTTGCACAGATTGATCACGGGCAATTTCAGCAGATTTAATCGCCTCTTCACGCGCGACACGTGCCGCTTCTTTCTCCCGCTGACTGTCTTCGTGATGACGGGCGAGTGCTGCCTCCTGCGCGGCACGCAACGTTTCAACCTCTTGCACTTGGGCAATTTGAGCCGCTTGCTCATCACGTTCGATTTCGAGCCTGCGCTTTGTTGCTTCCATCGCGGCCACACGCACCGCAACTTCGGCCTCCGCATCGATTTGCGCGCGTTCTTTTTTAGAGACCGCGATCACTTCGGCCAGTTTGCGCATGCCCACAGCGTTGAAGGCATTGTTCTCATCAAGGGCATCAAAGGGTGTTTGATCAAGCGCCGTGAGCGATACCGACTCCAACCCCAAGCCGTTTTTGGTTAGATCTTCGCTAACGGTATTTTGCACTTCCTGAACAAAGGACGACCGATTTTCATGTAACTCATCCATAGTCATTTGTGCGGCCACTGCGCGCAGACCATCGATCAATTTTCCTTCGATCATTTCGCGCAGTTGTTCGACGTTGAATGTACGGTCGCCCAATGTTTGAGCGGCACGGCTGATCCCTTCTTCGGTGGGAGAGACCGAAACATAGAACTCCACCCCCACATCCACACGCATGCGGTCTTTGGTAATGAGTGCTGCATCGCCCGAGCGCGTGACTTCAAGCCGAAGAGTTTTCATGTTCACCCGGGTGATTTCATGAAGGAGGGGGAGGACCAAAGTAATCCCATCCATAACGACTTTCTTTCCCCCCAGTCCTGTTTTGACCAAACTTACTTCCCGGCTCGTTTTGCGATATAGCCGCGCCACAATCAGGCCAATCAAAAAAATAACAGCCAGTATGAGTAGAGCAAAAAAAAGAATTTGTTCCATTGGTCGTTTCCTTATAAGTTGTTAGGCTTCGCTTGGTCCAAGGCCAACAAGGCGATATGTGACTGTTTCGGGTGTTTGGCTGCGTTGGCGCAAAATCAAAACTTTTGTCCCCTGTTCTAATTTTATATCATCCTTAAGGGGTTCTGCACGCAGGTATTGCGTGTTTCCCACACGATCTGTGAGTTTGACCTCGGCAGGACGCCCCCGTTCTGCCGTGCCTTGCGTGATAATCCCAATCCGCCGGCCCATGTGGCGTTCCGACACAGCGCTTGTGCTCACCGATGGCAAAAGACGGGCAAAAAACCGCGTAAAACGTTTGGTAAACATCCCGCCCAGGAAAACTGCCGGGAGCGAGGCAACCACAGCGGGAAGCATCTGTCCAAGCATCTCTTGTGCTACAAGCTGTATCACATACCCGCTGAGACCAAAACTCAGTAGAAAGGCCGCAAGCCAGATCATAAAAGGGGCTTGGCCAAGTCCCATGAAAGACAGCGCTGCACTGAGCGCGATGGGGTTTACAGATTCAGAGATGTTTATTTCTGTGGTGTCGAAGTCGGCAAAATCAGCGCTGTCTAAGTCCATGCCGTCTACATCAAAACCATCAAGCTCTGCCTCTAAAGACATATCGAGCTCTGGGGCCTCAATATCCATATCACTCTCGCCGGCCAGTAAAGAGCCCCCCAGCAGAAGGGCAATGATCTCTAAACAAAGCAGTCCGATAATGAGGGCAAAGCTAACAGAAAACGGCACCATACCTGGCGTTGTCAGGAGGTCGAACATCTCAGGCATGTTTTACATAGATCAAATTTCCCATGTTAATTATTTAAGCTTTGACGCGTATCCTGCCAAGAGTATTTCCTATGTCAAAAATAAAATATTTTGGGTTCACAAAGCCTTAGTCGTCATCAAGGGCTTCTATCGCCTGTTCCAATTCGTCTTTGGTCACGTCTTTTTCCGCGACATCGGCAAGCTCTAGGATATAGTCGATCACCTTGTCTTCAAAAAGCGGAGCATTGATTTGCTGCTTTGCACTGTCGTTATTTTTAACAAAGTCAAAGAATTGCTTTTCTTGTCCAGGATATTGGCGCGCCTGGCTCATAATGGCCTGTGTCATTTCCGCATCCGAGACGGTGATTGCCTTTTTTTGCCCTACATCGGCGATCAAGAGTCCCAAACGCACGCGGCGCGTTGCCAGGTTGATATGCTCCTGCGTTGGGGTGATTTCTGGATGGTCATGTCCTTTGACATCAGGATTCTCTTCATGCCAGAGCTGATGGGCAATCTGTTTTGCCTCGGCCTCAACCAAAGAGGTCGGTAAGTCAAAATTAACCATTTCATCCAATTGATCCAGAGCCCCTCTTTTCAACACCTGACGGGCCGCCGTGGCATATTCCGTGCTCAAGCGTTCGGTGATTTGCGCTTTGAGTTTTTCAAGGTTTTCTGCTCCGAATTTTTCGGCGAGTGCATCGTCTATGGGGGCTTGAATAGAGCCTTTCACCTCTTTGATTTTGCATGAAAAAACGGCTTCTTTCCCAGCAAGATTTTCCGCATTATAATCGTCTGGGAAAGTGACTGTAATGTCTTTATCGTCCCCCGCCATCACGCCCACCAACTGATCTTCGAAACCCGGGATAAATTGGTTTGATCCAAGCACGAGAGGGAAATCTTCCGCAGCACCGCCATCGAATTCTGCACCATCGATGCGTCCGACAAAGTCAAAAACAACCTGATCCCCTGTTTCCGCCGCGTCCTCTTTAAGCTCAAAATTTTTCGCGGTTTCCGCCAAGCGCTCAAGGGCCTCGGTGACTTCTGTCTCGGAGGGGTTTACCACGAATTTTTCGAGCTTTATTGCATTAAAATCAACCTCTGGGATATCTGGCAACGCTTCATACGAAAGACTGACTTCAATATCATCGCCCTCTTTCCAATTCTCGTTGGTCATTTTTACATCGGGTTGTGCCGCCGGACGCTCCCCTTTGTCTTCAAAATGTTGTGCGATGGTGCCATCAATTGTCTCTTGCATGGCTTCGCCAAGCAGCCGCGCGCCAAACTGTTTTTTCAGAACAGGCATCGGCACTTTGCCTTTCCGAAAGCCTTTTATTTCAATCTCTGGGCGCGCGTCCATAAGTTTTTGGGTAACTTTATCATCAAGCTCTTGGGCGGTCAGTGTGATCACATACCCCCGTTTCAAACCATCCTTGAGGGTTTCCTTCACGTCCATGTCAGCCCTTTCGCCCTTTGAGACGCCTCAGTCAGTAGAAAGCTTGCACCGATTGTAAGTGAAAGCCAAATACCTCGTTGGCATGTTAACTATCCGCGCATCTTCTATGCAGGGTAGATGAGAGGTGCAAGAGGTGTTCTGAGAAGAAAGAAGGCTTAGTAAATATATCGAATATGATCAGACCAATAGCGTTCAATGCGTTTTAGCGTCATGGTAATATCGAGCATCTTGTCGAGATTGATCCCAATATCTGATTGAATGCCGGTGGCGTGACGCTCAAAAAGCGTGTTGATGACATCACGAATATAGCTTCCTTTGGCGGTCAGTTTGACACGGACAGAGCGGCGATCAATTTGACAACGCTCGTGATGCATATAACCCATATCGACCAATTTTTTGAGGTTGTACGATACATTGGAGCCCTGATAGTAGCCGCGACTTTTTAATTCACCCGCAGTGACCTCATTGTCTGAGATATTAAACAACAACAGCCCCTGCACCGCATTGATTTCTAGAACCGATAGCCGCTCAAATTCATCTTTGATGACATCCAAAAGAAGCCGGTGCAACCGCTCGACAAGTGATAAACATTCCAAATATCCCGATATAAAGGCCTGGGTTTCAGGTGGGACTGCAATGGCCTCTAGTTTACTCATGTCCATCTCCGTTAAATTATGGCTGCTCGCTTAATGCGCACGGAGATAGATGCCAAAAACTCAAGGCTGGGTTAAAAACCGATAGAAATTGTGAGATAAGTTGTTTCGTATTTTATGAATTCTGTGTTTTTTCATTCAGGGCTGCTACTGCATCCGCAAAAAATGCTGTGTAACGGTCAGGTGTTGAGGTTTGTTTTGTGATCCAAGCCCAGATATCCTGATCTGTCTCATTCAAAACCGCTTCAAAAAGATCCAGGTCTTCCTTATTCATATCTGCGATAGAGACGTCTGCATAATGTCCCAAAAGGAGATCGACCTCCTTCAACCCACGACGCCAGGCGCGTAGCTTGATTTTTTTACGCCGAAGCGACAGATGGTCCGCGTCATATGTCACAGAATCTTTTCACTCAGAAGACTGCGCAGCTGCTTTTCCAGGTGACTGGCACGATCTGAAATATTCTTCATATCTGTTCGTAATTGACGCAACTCAAGCAAAATACGGTTCACCTCAACCGAGGAATTCTTATCCTGAGGGGGCGCATCAAGTCCCTCCCCCTGACCTGTGAGCAACCAGGTGATGGAGACGTTCAATAGCCCTGCCATCATCTGCAAACGGTTGGCCCGCGGCTCACTGAGATCATTTTCCCAGTTCCGAAGAGTTTTGACCTGAATGCCTACACGGCGCGCGAGATCGGCCTGTCCGAGCCCCGCCGCTTCGCGCGCCCCGGCAAGCCGGTCCCCAAATGTTGCACTGTCTTCGGAGTACCAGCCTTCGTGATACCCGTCTGTGCCGCTGTCGTCAGACATAAACCTACCCTTTGTCCATAGTCCGTGACTGTAAACAGCCCATACAACACAAACTATTCAAAAAGCGAACATTGTCGGTAAAAATGAGCCGCCTATGAACGGTCTATGCTGATCTGTCCCACTGCCCCACTGTGACAAAGTGTTGAACACGCCTGGCAAGTTTTCTACACTCGAAAAAAGTCTTTAAGGATCATTGTGCCATGTCATTTCTGTCCCAGACATTGTCCCGTGTAAAATCATCGCCCACCATTGCCGTATCCAACAAAGCGGCAGAGATGAAACGGACCGGCGCAGATGTGATCGGCCTTGGCGCGGGTGAACCTGATTTCGACACGCCAAGCCACATCAAAGCCGCCGCGATTGCCGCGATTGAGGCGGGGCAGACAAAATACACCGCCGTCGATGGCATTCCTGAATTGAAAGCGGCGATTTGCGAAAAATTCAAACGTGACAACACTTTGGAATACATGCCTCAGCAAATCAGTGTGGCCTCGGGCGGCAAACAAGTTCTCTATAATGCGTTGTTGGCCACTTTGAACCCAGGCGATGAAGTGATCATTCCCGCCCCTTACTGGGTGAGCTATCCTGATATGGTATTGTTGGCGGGTGGAACACCTGTCCCCCTGCCCTGTGGGATCGAATCCAACTTCAAGATGACGCCAGAGGCGTTAGAGGCTGCGATCACTCCGCACACGAAGTGGCTGATCTTCAACTCCCCTTCAAATCCAACCGGGGCGGGATATACATGGGCAGAGTTGAAAGCCTTGACAGAAGTTTTAATGCGTCATCCCCACGTTTGGGTGATGTCAGACGATATGTATGAGCATCTCATCTATGACGATTTTACCTTTTGCACCCCGGCAGAAGTCGAGCCCGCGCTGTATGACCGCACGCTGACCACAAACGGCGTCTCCAAAGCCTATGCCATGACCGGGTGGCGGATCGGCTATGCGGCAGGGCCAGAACCTCTGATCAGCGCGATGCGCAAAATTCAATCGCAATCGACCTCTAATCCCTGTTCGATTTCCCAATGGGCAGCGTTGGCGGCCTTGACAGGCCCGCATGATTTCATCGCAGAGCACAACAAAAGCTTCAAACGCAGGCGGGATTTGGTGGTTACAGGTTTGAACGCTTGCCCTGGCATTGTTTGCCCTGTTCCAGACGGGGCCTTTTATGTGTTCCCGTCCATATCTGGTCTTATCGGTCGAAAAACATCAAATGGCACCCTGATTGATACCTGTGAGCGCTTTGCCATTGCTCTGCTTGAAGAGACAGGGGTTGCCGTTGTCTTTGGTGCAGCCTTTGGGCTTTCGGATCATTTCCGTGTCAGCTATGCCACATCAGATGCAGCACTCACAGAGGCGATGTTGCGGATTCGTCGATTTACAGAAAGCCTAAGCTGATGGGAAAAAAGCCGTTTTCAAATTATTATTTTCGGATACGCGAAACCGGTGCCCTTGTGTTCCGCATTGATACCGAAAACCGCAGCCGCCGGGTAGAGATGCACCCCATCGCCGTTGTGAATATGCGCAACGGCAATATCAAACCCCAAGGTAACTATGAGCTTACTGATGAAGATCGCGCGGCCATTGAAGCTTGGATCGAAGATCGAAAACCCGTTTTAGAGGCACGCGAACGCGATCGGGTTGATCAAACGATTGATCACATCAACCTGACCGCACAATGGGCCCAATCCAAAGCCAGCGATGAGGAGCTGGAGGAAATGACAAACGCTCTTCTGATGGCGATCCACGATCTGCGCACCGTCTTGGTGCGTAAAATGTCGGAACGGCAGTAGGGCTTAGTTTAATCTGTACCGCGATACGGCTCAACATATTGCAGGGCCATGTCCCAGGGAAAGAAAATCCATGTGTCCTGGCTAACACCCGTGATAAACGTGTCCACCTGCACTTCGCCCTTTGGCTTGGCATAAACCGTGGCGAAATGCGCCTTTGGTAAGATCTCGCGCACCACTTCCAGCGTTTTGCCGGTGTCCACCAAATCGTCAACCACCAAAACACCCGTCCCATCTTGCACCATCTCGGGATCAGGACGGGATAAAATCACAGGTGCAGCCTGCGTTTGCTGATGATAACTTTTGACAGAAACCGTATCGACCAGGCGGATATCCAGTTCGCGCGCCACAATCATCGCCGGGACAAGCCCGCCGCGGGTAATCGCCACAACAGCCCGCCATCCGCCGCCATTCGGGCCGCGCCCGTCCAGGCGCCACGCCAAAGCACGCGCATCGCGGTGCATCTGATCCCACGAAATATGAAACCCTTTTTCATGGGGCAAACGCGCGCTCATACCCCCTAGCCTTTTTTGTTGTAGGTCATATCCGGCGCATCAAGGGCCTTCATTCCAACGACATTATAGCCCGCATCGACATGATGAATTTCCCCCGTAACACCGCTGGAGAGATCTGAGAGCAGATACATGGCCGACTTGCCAACATCCTCTTGCGTGACGGTCCGGCGTAAAGGCGCATTATATTCATTCCATTTCATGATGTAGCGGAAATCCCCAATTCCAGAGGCCGCCAGGGTTTTGATCGTCCCAGCGGAAATCGCATTGACGCGAATGTTTTGCCGGCCAAGGTCTTCGGCCAAATACTTCACGCTGATCTCTAGTGCGGATTTTGCCAGTCCCATAACATTGTAATGCGGCAAAACCTTTTCCGCGCCATAATAGGTCAGCGTCAGCAGTGCACCGCCATTGGTCATCATCTTTTCCGCGCGTTGGGCCACGGCTGTAAACGAATAAACGGAAATGTTCATCGTCATCAGAAAATTGTCCAGGCTCGTCTCAATATAGCGCCCGCGCAATTCGTTCTTGTCGGAAAAACCGATGGCGTGAACCAGAAAATCAAGACTGTCCCAATGCTGCTGCAACTGCGCAAACAGATCATCGACCGACGCCATATCAGACACATCACACGGAATCACAATATCCGAGCCGACCTGTGCGGCCAATGGCGCAACCCGCTTTTTCAACGCCTCACCCTGATAAGAGAACGCAAGCTCAGCACCTTGTGCTGCACATGCTTGCGATATGCCCCATGCAATGGATTTGTCGTTGGCAAGTCCCATAACAAGCCCGCGTTTGCCGTGCATGACACCGTTCATTTTGCCCCCATCACATCAAAAATTGTTTTTCGTTCTTTATGACATTAGTTTATGTGCTGCAAGATCAACAAACCCGAGGCCGATATGCAGCACAGATCCGGAATTTTTGCAGGTGACGATCCTTTTGAATTGGCCCGGTCTTGGCTGGCAGAGGCAGAACAGACGGAACCGAACGACCCAAACGCCATTGCTTTGGCCAGTGTCGATGACACCGGCCTGCCCAATGTACGGATGGTTTTGTTGAAAGATATCGAGGCAAAGGCTTTTGTGTTCTACACAAACTACGGAAGTCAAAAAGCGAAAGAGATTGATGCAATGGGCAAAGTTGCCTTTGTAATGCATTGGAAAAGCCTGCGCCGCCAGATCCGGGTACGCGGTCTTGTTGACCGAGAAGACGGGCCGCAAGCCGATGCGTATTTTGCCACCCGGTCGTTAAAATCCCGACTGGGGGCTTGGGCCTCAAAGCAAAGCGCGCCCTTATCTTCGCGCGAGGCATTAATGGCCGAGGTTGCGCGGCAAACGGCCCGTCATGGAACCGCTCCACAACGCCCCCCCTTTTGGGGTGGGTTTCGGATCACACCTGTGGAGATTGAGTTTTGGGCGGATGGCGCGTTTCGGCTGCACGACCGTTTCCAATGGAAACGCGCGACTGTAGACGCCCCGTGGTCGATACAGCGCTTGCAGCCCTAAAATTCATAAATCCTTTAGATTCCAAGAGAAAACCATCGAATTTCACCTATTCTCAATAAGTTTGCCTGAATGAAGGCGGACCTTGTTAGGAAAAGGAAAGAACAGATGGCCAAAGACTATAGGCTGCCAAACGCAAAATCCGCATCTCTTATGTCGACATCCTGTGAGACGCTCACAGTGGTTGGCACGGTCAAATGGTTTGATGCTGTCCGTGGTTTTGGCTTTATCACGTCTGAGGCTTTTACGGGCGATATCCTTTTACATCAAAATGTCTTGCACGCTTTTGGACAAAGTGCCGTATCCGAGGCCAGCTTGATTGAAGTGACCGTTCAAGATACGCCTAAAGGCTGGCAAGCGGTTGACATCATAAGCCTCAAAGCACCTGAGTGTCCCACCAAAAACGGGGCACAGAATGATTTTAACACACATTTCAACACACAAAGCACGATGACATCGCCTTTAGAGGCTGCGCGGATTAAATGGTATGACACGTCGAAAGGGTTTGGCTTTGCCAATGTTTTCGGCAAAAAGGAAGATGTGTTTGTTCATGCCGATATCGTACGCCGGTATGGATTGGGAGGTTTACAACCAGGTGAAGCCATATGTTTAAGAGTAATAAATAGCGCACGGGGAAAATTGGCGACAGAGATCAGAAAATGGGAAGATTATATTTCTTAGGCTTTTCGTTTTGGGCGGTGGTTTATCTGCTCAAGCCCATCGCCGCCTTTGCCTGTACCCCAGACATCGCATCCCTGCGTGGCCCGTTTGGACACATCGACTTCAACGTTGAGCTTGCCCTCACCCCGCAGGACAGAGCCAAAGGCCTGATGTTTCGCGAAAGTCTGCATCGCACCTCGGGCATGCTGTTCATTTTCGATGATGCCCGCCCACGCTCATTTTGGATGCGCAACACACTTATTCCCCTAGATATTTTGTTTTTTGACGCAAAGGGGCGTTTGCTGAATATACAAGCCATGGCGCAGCCTTTGGATGACACGGCTCTGCCGTCTGCAGGCCCGGCCTTGGCGGTGCTTGAAATCAATGGCGGGCTGTCTGAAACGCTGGGTCTTGAGGCCGGAGTGGAACTACAAAATCCATTGATGCCGCAAGATCAAGCCTTATGGCCCTGCCCTGCAGGTTAGGTCTTTTCTTGGTCTAAAGTGAATGCTATTAAGGATCAGTCGGGGCGTGGCGCAGTCTGGTAGCGCACCTGTTTTGGGTACAGGGGGTCGTAGGTTCGAATCCTGCCGCCCCGACCACGGTAAAGTTTTATCAGCAAGAGAGCTATATTTGATCTTGTTAATGCAGAATAGATCGATCTAGCTCTCTAAAATTATCTGAAATCCGCCATAGATCAATCGTTTGCCATCAAAAGGTGGGGGATTATTTTCAACACTCATACGTGGGTCTACCAGTGCTTTCTGCATCCCGGAGTCCCGTGTCGATTTATCTGGCCATATAATCCACCCAAACAAAATGCTTTCGTTGTCCTGCTTTTTAACGGCCATTGGAAAGGATGTGACCTCTCCGTCTGGGACATCATCACCCCAGCAATCTATAACCTTCAAAGCACCGTATTCCTTGAAAACAGCAGCCGCTATTTTAGAGTGTTCCATATATACTTCTTTGTTCAGGGTTGGCACTGCAGCGACAAATCCATCGACATAACTCATTACAGATCCTCTTTTTGGTTTAATATTTAGGACCGTATAGAAGCAAAAATTAATTTCAATTCTTCAATTGTCTTGTTGGTATCAATCTACAGCACGCACGTGTAAAATTTCCCTTTTTCAGAGGGACGCGTGTTTTGCAAACCTATCAATTTGGATGTCTGTTACATAAATAATTTCACAAGCTCCCGCGCCTGTATCTTTGCGTGTTCTAGAAGATACCCAAAAGCGGCCATCGTTCCAGTCTACTCTGACCAAATACCCTGAAATAGTAACGATATCATCCTGTTTGACTTGTGATAGTCTTCTGCGCACCAAATCATTGGCTGGGATCATATGCATGTTCGCACTTTGTGTGATAATATTCCTCCGCCGCGTCGGAGCAGATCCTTGATACCGCCAATAATAAAACCTATTGTTCTGTGAAATATCAATCCTTTCCAAGATATTGTCTTTTGACATTTCTTGCCATCCTAAGGCTAAGTCGACAGGCGATACTGTTGCTTCTAGGTCGAATTTATACCTCTTAGCGCTCAAAACCCTTGCCCTTATGTCAAAAGACGCAAACGGGGAGATGACATAATCCGCTTCGACTATAGGTGGAGTTCTTACAGGTGTTTGTTTCGGAGCATCGTCAATGTAAAAAGCATGCGCTTCAGTATTCGGTTTGACAGTTTCGACAGTGACGTCTGAAGCGGATAGAAATGTTACGAATGCTATGAGCATAACACAGAGTACGAAATAACTTTTCATGAAATCAGTGTCCGGGATTTAACGTTTGACCAAAAGTTCAATAGCAGTGGCTTTATCTGGAGGCATGATATTGTAAGCTATTTTGACCAGAGTATGAAAAAAATACGTTGAATATTTGACACACGCAGGTTTGATCGTCTTCATCTATATAATTAACAATCGCAATTTCTAAAAATTTAGGATGCCTAAAACACGGTGCTTAAAAAGCAGTTCATGGCAATATCAGAACACTTTACCAGCATAAACCTTATGCTGCTTAAACTGACAAAGCAGCAGTCAAGAAGCAAAAATTTCGAATCGAAATCAGGTCAAGTAAAAAATCTGTGGATTATTGAAAAAATTGCATTGACCCCTGAAAGTGTATGCTTCATGTTGTGTCTATCAGTTTTGCAAAATCTATATCTAGTAGCAATTATTGATAGTACAACCTAAAAAATACAAAAAACCCTTTGAAGTAATGTCCTTAGGGGGGCGTTTGTTTCGGCGCGCATACGAAAATGCACGCAAATCGGTCGGAGGCAAGTTTGAAAATAGAGCGGAAAATAACCCAAAGCGGTAAAGATGCTTACCATGGCATCCCCTTCACCACCACGTCATCTGAGATACGCAATCCAGATGGCACGCTCGTGTTCCAGCTTAAAAACATTGAAGTGCCCGAAAGTTGGAGCCAAGTGGCCAGCGATGTCATCGCGCAGAAGTATTTCCGCAAGGCTGGCGTACCAGCAAAGCTGAAACGGGTCCGTGAAAAAGATGTTCCGGAGTTTCTTTGGCGGTCTGTGGCCGATGAAGTGGCCCTTGAAGCCCTTGCAGAAGACAACCGTTATGGCAGCGAAATATCGGCCCGGCAAGTGTTCGACCGTTTGGCTGGTGCTTGGGCCTATTGGGGGTGGAAAGGTGGCTATTTCTCAACCGAAAATGATGCGCGTGCCTATTATGATGAAATGCGGGCAATGCTGGCGTTGCAGATGGGGGCACCCAATTCTCCGCAATGGTTTAACACTGGACTGCATTGGGCCTATGGGATCGATGGTCCCGCCCAGGGACATTATTATGTCGATTACAAAACCGGCAAACTGACGAAATCAAAATCCTCTTATGAGCATCCTCAGCCCCATGCGTGCTTTATTCAATCGGTTGCTGATGATTTGGTCAATGAAGGTGGTATTATGGATCTTTGGGTCCGAGAAGCCCGCCTATTTAAATATGGTTCTGGTACCGGGACAAACTTCTCCTCCCTGCGCGCGGATGGAGAGGCGCTTTCGGGAGGCGGAAAATCCTCAGGACTGATGGGATTTCTAAAAATCGGGGATCGTGCCGCAGGCGCCATCAAGTCGGGGGGCACAACGCGCCGCGCCGCAAAGATGGTGATTGTCGATGTGGATCACCCAGATATCGAAGAGTTCATCAACTGGAAAGTAATCGAAGAACAGAAAGTGGCCTCCATTGTCGCGGGGTCTAAAATCCATGAACAAGAGCTCAATAAAATCTTTGCCGCGATCAAATCCTGGGACGGTGCGCTGGAAGACGCGATCGATCCGACGAAAAACACCCAACTCAAGGCGGCAATTCGCGCGGCGAAACGTATGGCCATCCCTGAGACATATATCAACCGTTGCTTGCAGTATGCCGGTCAAGGATTTGAAAGTATTGAATTTCCAACCTATAACACTGACTGGGACTCAGAGGCCTACAGCTCTGTATCGGGGCAAAACTCCAACAACTCTGTTCGCGTCACCAATGCATTTCTTTATGCCGTGGAAAAAGATGCTGATTGGGTTTTGACCAATCGCACAAATGGCAAGGCGGCCAAAACGCTCAAAGCGCGGGCGCTGTGGGAACAGATTGGCCATGCGGCTTGGGCCTGTGCCGATCCTGGCATCCAGTTCCATGACACTGTGAATGCTTGGCACACGTGTCCCGAAGATGGCGACATCCGCGGCTCAAATCCATGCTCCGAATATATGTTCTTGGATGATACCGCCTGTAACCTGGCGTCCATGAACCTTCTAACCTTCTTTAAAGAGGATAAATTCGACGCGGAACTCTATATGCATGCGTCACGCCTTTGGACACTAACCCTGGAAATATCCGTGATGATGGCACAGTTTCCTTCTAAGGAGATTGCACAACGCAGCTATGATTTCCGCACCCTGGGTTTGGGCTATGCCAACATCGGCGCTTTGCTAATGACCATGGGGTACAGTTATGATAGCGTTGAAGGCCGCGCGCTGTGCGGTGCACTGACCGCTCTGATGACAGGTGTCTCCTACGCCACATCGGCTGAAATCGCCAAGGAGCTTGGGCCGTTTCCCGGCTATGCACGCAACGCCGATCACATGCTGCGGGTGATGAACAACCACCGTCTGGCGGCGAAAGGCCAGACCGACGGGTATGATGATCTGCCGATCAAACCCGTGCCGCTGGATCATGCCAATTGCCCGGATAAAACCCTTGCTGATCTGGCATGTGCTGTGTGGGATGAAGTCGTGGACCTCGGCCAAGCCCATGGGTTTCGCAACGCGCAGGCCACGGTGATCGCGCCCACAGGCACAATCGGCTTGGTGATGGACTGTGACACCACCGGCATTGAGCCTGACTTCGCCCTTGTGAAGTTCAAAAAACTCGCCGGCGGCGGATATTTCAAAATCATCAACCGCTCCGTGCCTCTGGCGCTCGAAAAACTGGGTTATAGCCCATCGGAAATCGAAAATATCATTGCTTATGCTGTGGGCCATGCCACCCTCGGCAATGCACCAGGGGTCACACATACTGCGCTCTATGGGCATGGGTTTGGCAAGACGGAAATTGAAAAGATCGAAGCCGCCCTTGTCAGCGCGTTTGACATTCGCCACGTGTTCAATCAATGGACATTGGGAGAGCAATTTTGCACCGATGTCTTGGGCATCCCAAAAGCAAAGCTCAACGATCCAACCTTTGACATGCTCAAACACCTGGGCTTTGCCAAAGATCAGATTGACGCCGCCAACGATCATGTCTGTGGGACGATGACCCTGGAAGGTGCCCCGCACCTGAAAGAGGAGCATCTCGCTATCTTCGATTGCGCCAACCCCTGTGGCAAAAAAGGCACCCGCTATCTCAGTGTTGACAGTCACATCACCATGATGGCGGCAGCGCAAAGCTTTATCTCCGGAGCGATCTCCAAGACCATCAACATGCCCAATTCCGCCACCATTGCAGACTGCCAAAAAGCCTATGAGATGAGCTGGTCGTTGGGTGTCAAGGCCAATGCGCTTTACCGCGATGGATCAAAGCTCAGCCAACCGCTCTCCTCGGCTTTGGTGGAGGATGATGAGGACGCCGCCGAGATCCTTGAAACCGGCACACCCATGCAAAAGGCACAAGTCATTGCCGAAAAGATCGTGGAAAAAGTTGTGGTGAAAGAGGTCATCCGCTCCCACCGCGAAAAGATGCCGCAACGCCGCAAGGGCTACACCCAAAAGGCGGTCGTGGGGGGGCATAAGATTTATCTGCGCACCGGGGAATATCAAGACGGCTCTTTGGGGGAAATCTTCATCGATATGCACAAAGAGGGCTCCTCTTTCCGCGCAATGATGGACAGCTTTTCCATCGCCGTCTCTGTCGGGCTGCAATACGGCGTGCCACTGGAGGAATTCGTGGACGCCTTCACCTTCACCAAATTCGAACCCGCAGGGATGGTGCAAGGCAATGACTCGATCAAGAACGCCACCTCCATTCTGGATTACATTTTCCGAGAGCTTGCGATCAGTTACCTGGACCGCACCGATCTGGCCCATGTCAAACCCGAGGGGGCGAGCTTTGATGATCTGGGCGGCGGTGAGGATGAGCAGCCGCCGAATGTCCGCGCGCCTTCTGACACAGCGGCGACCAAATCGCTGGAGGTTCTCAAACAGGTCAGCTCCACCGGGTATCTGCGCAAGCGCCTCCCGCAAGAGCTTGTCGTGTTGCAAGGCGGCGTGGAATGGGACGGGGCAGCGGCCCCGGTCAGTCTGGGCGATCCGTTGCAAGCCTTGCAAAGGCTGGTGCCAGAGACATCGGAGACCCCAGCCACTGCAGAGCCACCTGCAGGCATCGACGCACGCACAAAGGCCAAAATGCAAGGCTATGAGGGTGAGGCCTGTAACGAATGCGGCAATTACACGCTTGTTCGCAATGGGACCTGCATGAAGTGCAACACCTGCGGGGCGACATCGGGGTGTAGCTAACTGTTGAGAATTCTGGGGAAGACCACCTCCCCGTTATCGTTCCGGGCGCAGGCAAAAGCGTAACGAGCAGAGACGAAAACCGGAGCGTCAAACT
>CAWUJT010000048.1:0-16782 GCA_963922715.1 uncultured Thalassobacter sp. | reverse complement strand
GCGGGGTATTATTAGTGGCGATAAAGGTTAGTGGCATGCAACCAATAACTTCTCGCCCCCCCATAAGCACCCCCCAAAATCACCGGATCACATGCACGGCACAGGGTGCATGGCGCACCACCCAGGCGGCGGTTGAGCCCAGAAAAATATCGGACATCGTGGGTCTGTGCGACGCGATGACGATCAGATCGGCGCTGTTTTCTTCGGCCCAGCTGGTGATCGACCGCCCCGCCGGGCCTTGAATAAGCGCGACATTCGCATTGGGCATGCCTGCGGCCATCTCATTCAAACGGGTCTTGATCTCATCATGGGTGGAGATCAGAACTTCGGGGGCGATATGATCCGCCACATAGCTCGGCAAAATATCTTGCGCATGCAAAAACGTGAACCGGGCTGTGTCCAAGGCACATCGTTTCGCCACGTCAATGGCTTTCTCGATGTCACGGTCCTCATCGAATGAGACGGGAATTAAAATATTCGCGTACATAGCACTCCTCCTCTGATGCTTTTGTGATTTGAGCAGACTATGCCCATCAAGACGACAAGAGCCTTGACCTGGATCAATATGGCTGCGCACGGCATCTTAGATCAGCAGGCCTCCATCTTCATCATCCCCACTTTCCAGCATCAGATTGGTGAAATCCGGGATGATAATGCGCCGCTTGCCGTCAAACTCAATCACGCCTTCGTTTTTGAGTGCCGAGAGCTGTCGGCTCACTGTCTCAATCGTCAGGCCCAGAAAATTGCCCATCGTCTCACGGCTGATCGGCAAATCGATGACAC
Organism: uncultured Thalassobacter sp.; assembly: GCA_963922715.1. Taxonomy (GTDB): domain Bacteria; phylum Pseudomonadota; class Alphaproteobacteria; order Rhodobacterales; family Rhodobacteraceae; genus CAWUJT01. Next base: position 15,999 of record CAWUJT010000048.1, on the reverse strand, counting down.
ACTGGCCGCCATGGGCTCGTCCCAACGGATCGAGCGTGCGCTTGGCGATCGTCATCAGAAAACTGGCAATCTTTTCACGGGCCGTTTTACGTCCCAGAAGCAGCATCCACTCTCGCGCGGCATCCAACTCATCAAGGGCCATCTGTAGCATGCGTTCTTGAATGTGGGGGACATCGCGCAAAAGGGCCTCAAACGGTTTGCGGTGAAAGCTGCACAGGGTCACATCCGTGACCGCCGTCACATCATATTGCAGTGTTTCACGTCCAGGGCGCCCAATAAAGTCAGACGGCAACAAAAGGCCCACCATCTGGGTGCGGCCATCTTCAATCACACGCTCCAGCGTCGCTGTCCCGGACACCACGGACGCGACCACATCGAGCGCGTCGCCTCTGACCCCAATCGTCTGCCCCGCGAAATAGGTTTTGTAGAATTTGACTCGGTTGAGTTCCTCAAGCTCATCTCTATCGCAGGAGGCACAAACCGCGCGATGCCGGATGGGGCAGTCTAGACATGCGTTGCTCGCGGCAATATTTACCTTCATTTTAAAGCCATTTGATCTGTGTCAATGTACGCCAAGCGCACATCTGGTTGGTCGTTGTTATGCGACATCTTCCCAATCTTCGCCGATATGGACTCTTTGACGCGAAAGTGCCGCGATTTACGAGTTATCCACCCGCCAATCATTTCTCATCAAACGTTACATTTGAAGATGTGGCAAGGTGGCAAAATGAAACACCGCAAAATTCTGAAATCTCAGTTTACGTTCATATCCCATTTTGCAAGCGGTTGTGTTGGTTTTGTGCCTGCCGGACCCAAGGCACGAAATCCAAAGCACCGTTGAAACAGTATATAGATCGCGTCTTGCAAGAGGCCCGCAATGCGCGATCTCAGCTGCCCAGCCAAATAAAGCTGCGCCGTCTGCATCTGGGGGGCGGCACACCCACAATTTTACCTAGTGATCTGCTCGAACAGTTGCTGGAGGGATTGAAGGCACTTTTCGATGCCAAAGAGCTTGAAGAGTTTTCAGTGGAGATTGACCCAACCGATGTCGGGCCCAAACGTCTTGCGGTGCTGATACGCCATGGCCTCAACCGGGCCAGTCTGGGCATTCAAGATTTTGCGCCAAAGGTTCAAAGCGCGATTGGCCGCGAGCAATCGTTGGAAAGAACACGCGACGTTTTGGATATGATCCGAGATAGCGGTGTGGACCGCATCAATTTCGATCTGCTTTACGGATTGCCCCACCAAACGCGCGAGAGCCTGTTGGACACCTTAACAGCTGTCAGTGACATGGCCCCGGATCGGATTGCCCTTTTTGGCTATGCACATGTACCGTGGATGTCGAAGCGTCAGGTGATGATCCCGATAAGCGCGCTCCCGAATGCCGAAACCCGGTTTGCGCTGTTTGAAACTGCGCGTCTGAGGCTTTTGGGCGAAGGATTTCTGCAAATCGGGATCGATCACTTTGCCAAAAGCCACGACAGCCTGGCACACGCCTATGTCGATAAAACACTGCACCGCTCTTTCCAGGGATATACGGACGATCCCTGTGCCCGTCTGATTGCCCTCGGCGCTTCGGCCATTTCGACCTATCCGCAAGGGTTTGCCCAAAACCTGGCCGTCACAGGCCAATATGCCAAAGCGATTGACGCAGGGCTGTCCCCGGTTTGGCGGGGCTATGCGCTGTCTTATGAAGACCGTGCGGTTTCGGATTTTATCGAGCAACTGATGTGTTACCATACCGCACGCGCGCCAGAAAGCGCCTCTAGTCTGTTGACGAAACGGGTGCGCGCGGTTGCGCAAAGATATCCAGATGCTTTGGATTGGGATGGACACCGCCTGCGCTTGGCGAACTGGGCCTACCCGCTTGCCCGGATCATCGCCGCCCAAATCGCTTTGGGGGAACCAGAACGGCAGGCCCCCTTACAATACAGCAGCGCAATATAGAACTGCACTAAATCGTGTATGAATTAACGGTATCCTTCCCCAGTCAGTTGAGGCAGTATGCAATGAAAACAATTGCAAGATGAGGTTTGGAATGCCTGCGCCACTGGTATTAGATCTTATTGACATCCTTGGAAAGAAAGCTGTCCTCACAGGTGCCGCTGCAACCGAGCGCTATCGATCCGGGTTCCGGTCGGGGACAGGGGAAGCGTTGGCGGTGATCTTTCCCAAATCACTGGTCCAGCTTTGGCGGGCCCTTCACGCGATTGTTAAGGCCGATGCCATCGTAATAATGCAGGCGGCCAACACAGGCCTGACCGAAGGCTCGACCCCCAACGGCAGCTATGACCGGGACGTGGTGATTGTGTCGACCTTGTCGCTGGATAAAATCCATGTCCTGCCTGGGGCGACACAAGTGGTGGCCCTGCCTGGCTCCACATTATTTACCCTTGAAAAGCTCTTGAAACCACACGGGCGTCTGCCCCACTCAGAAATCGGATCGAGCTGCATCGGGGCCTCTGTTGTCGGCGGCATTTGCAACAATTCTGGGGGCGCCTTGGTCAAACGGGGCCCGGCTTATACCGAGCTCTCTCTCTATGCGCAGCGGCGCGCAGACGGGCAGTTGCAGTTGGTCAACAACCTTGGGATTGATCTTGGGGACAGCCCAGAGGAAATGCTCGAAAATCTGGAACAGGGCCGCTGGCAGGCTATTCACGCCCCCGAGGCGCAAGCCTCAGACCATGAGTATGCCACCCGGGTGCGCGATGTCGATGCGGACACGCCTGCGCGTTTCAATGCCGACCCCCGCCGCCTGCATGAGGCCTCTGGCTGTGCGGGCAAGCTGTGTGTGTTTGCTGTGCGGCTTGACACCTTTCCCGCGGCCAAGACCACACAGGTCTATTATATCGGCACAAATGACACGGCGGAATTGGCCAAGCTGCGGCGCGCCTTACTGACAGAGATGCAGGACTTGCCGGTTTTGGCGGAATACATGCATGCTGATATTTTTGATATTGCCGCCAGCCACGGCAAAGACACTTATCTGATGATCAAGTGGCTGGGGACAGATCGTTTGCCGCTGTTTTTCACCCTGAAAGGTCGTGTGGATGCCTTGGCAAAACGATTGCCGCTTGTGCCCGCGAACCTGACCGATCTGGTTATGCAGGGACTTTCGCGGCTTTTGCCCAATCATTTGCCAAAATTTATGCGGCAGATGCGGGAAAAATACACCCATTATCTTATCTTGAAAGTTGAAGACACAGGTATTCAAGAAGCGGAAGATATATTCGCCAAGACCCTGCCAAGCGAGGCCGTCATCAAATGCAGCGAGGTTGAGGGACAAGCGGCGCTCTTGCATCGCTTTGCCGCTGCTGGTGCCGCTGTGCGCTATGCCGCCGTCAACCCTGGAACTGTGGAAGATGTGCTCGCGCTTGATATTGCGCTCAGACGAAACGATGCAGAGTGGTTTGAGGCCCTGCCCGATAGCATCACGCAAGATCTCCATGCCTGCCTTTATTACGGCCATTTCCTGTGCCATGTGATGCACCAAGACTATATCGTGAAAAAGGGCAAAAACCCCAAAGCCTTGAAGCAAGCTATGCTGAATATCTTAGATCAAAGAGGCGCGGAATATCCCGCGGAACATAACGTGGGCCACCTCTATGAGGCCAAGCCCGCCCTCAAAGCGTTTTATCAAGAGCTTGACCCGACAAACACCTTCAACCCTGGAATTGGCCAAACCTCGAAACAACGCCCAGGTGCAGGTATGTCGTCGACCAAAATGAGATAGTCTTTCAAACGCAGATGGGCTGCATCACGCTTTCAGGCGATACCCTGTCCGCAGCATCCACCATGCCAGCGCACAAACGAAGACTGTCGCCGCACTCACAACCACAAGCGAAAGAATAACGGGACTGTCGGAGTGTCCCAACACCCCAAAGCGCGCCCCATCAATCAAATAAAAAACGGGATTAACATGAGACAGCCACCACATTGCCGGGGGTAGAGTTTCAAGTGAATAAAATGTCCCAGACAAAAAACTCAAAGGGGTGATGATGAAATTGGTGATGGCCGCCATTTGATCAAATTTTGTGGCGTAAATGGCGGCGATCAGCCCCAAGGCCCCCAGAAACGTGCTGCCGATAACAACAAAGAGCAATGCCCATAAAGGATATGCAACGCCCAGCCCCACAACAGGGAAAAGAACAAGTGCGACACCAACAGCGACGAAAAGCCCCCGCAGAATACCGCCGATCAGATAGCCGAACATAAGCTCCCCGCCGGACAGAGGGGGCATCAGTGTATCCACGATATTGCCCTGCACCTTGGAAATCATCAGGGAACTTGACACATTCGCAAAGGCGTTTTGGATCACCGTCATCATCAAAATACCCGGTGCAAGGAAATGGATGAAAGACACCCCCATGACGTCACCACGTCGTGTGCCGATGGCCAATGTAAAGATCAACATAAACAGCCCCGCTGTGACAAAGGGAGCTAAGAGTGTTTGCGTCCAAACCGCGAGAAACCGGCGTACTTCGCGGCTGCTGAGTGTATAAAGCCCAAGCCAGTTCACACGCCCAAAACGGCGCACGCCCATATCTACGATCATGGTATTTGACATCACTGCTTCCTCATTCATATATGACGTGCTTGTATTGCACACTGTCAGAGGCACAGTAAATACGCTATGGTGTCGTATTGATTTTTAACACCACCGAAGGGAGTGACCGATGTCCTGGACCGATGAACGCGTTGAAACTTTGAAACGTCTTTGGACGGAAGGGATGAGTGCCAGCCAGATTGCAAAAGAATTAGGCGGCGTGACCCGCAATGCTGTCATTGGAAAAGTGCATCGCTTAGGGCTTTCAAATCGGACACAAAATGGTGGGAAATCCGATGAAAATACTGATGGAAAAAATAACGAACGTCAGGAAACAGCAAAGGTCTCGGCACACGTTAAATCTGCACCAACAGATCCTTCTCCGACACCGTTGCCTGTTCCAGCGCGCAAACCTGTTGGTATTCCCGGGCAGCCCCTGCCGCCGCAACCGTCCGCAAATGAGATCAGCCCAGAGGTATTGGCGAAAGTTTCAGAAGTGGAGAAAACAGCGAAGAAACTGACACTCATGGAATTGACAGAGCGCACATGTAAATGGCCGATCGGAGATCCTGCAACCACAGATTTTTGGTTCTGTGGCTTACCCGTAGAGCAAGGAAAACCTTATTGTGAGGCACATGTCGGTGTTGCATTTCAACCGATGTCTACGCGTCGTGATCGACGGCGATAAAACTATAATTTTAATGCATTGGAGCATCTACAGGATCAAGTAAGGTCCGCCCACCATCAACTGTTAATATTTGGCCTGTCATAAAACCTGCCCCATCCGAGGCTAGAAATTGTGCAGCATCGGCAACCTCTGAGGGTTTAGCAATGCGGCCCATTGGAGTTCCGTCACATATGACGTCTCGAAGATCACTATTTTCTTTTAAAGCCGTTTTCAGAGATGCCGACATGACAGATCCAAAAGCAACGGCATTGACACGGATTCTATAAGGGGCAAAGGCCACGGCAAGGCTGCGTGTGGCCTGATCGAGTGCGGCTGTAGAAATGGAGTAGCCTAAAAGGTCAGGCTGTGTGCGACGCGATGCGATCGAGCTGATGTTTATAATGGAGCCCACAATGCCTTCTGTACGGTTATCTGCCTCGGCGCGTGCGATCATGCGTTTTGCAACCGCTTGACTTAATCGCAAAGCTGCCATCAGGTTTTGCTCTAAAAGTTCAGAAACTGACGTGTCTTCAGGGTCCATCGGGTCGGTCAGGATAATCTGCCGACTTGCGTTCACGAGAATATCAACAACATCGAAGGCATCAATGGTTGCCGACAACAGATTAGCAATCGTTAGCCGTTCTCTCAGATCGCCTGCAAAATACTTAAGACGTGGATTATCTTGCCCAATCTGTTCCTCTAAAGACGCTTCGTCACGATCCGCGCACATGACATTGGCTCCGCGTTCTTCAAAATGCCGTGCGATTGCCAGCCCGACACCATTAGCAGCCCCCGTCACAATGGCTGTTTTCCCTGTGATGTTCAGTACCATACTACACCTTACGTGGTTTTTCGGCACAGAACACTTTGAAGCCTGCACCAGAATATAAGATTTTATGGACACCAAATGCCATTTTCAAGGTCGCTTCATACGGCAAATGACGGTTCGCCACCATGAAAAACTTCCCCTTTGGTTTAAGAAGTCGTGCGGCGGATTGAATGAACGTCTGCCCAAGTGTCAAATCGGCATTACGCGCATTGTGAAACGGCGGATTTGAAATCACCCAATCATATGCCCCCGCCCACGTTCGGGCATCTGCCCAATGCACGCAAGCCCGCGTGTCACGTATATTTTGTCTGGCTGCCTTGCAGGCAAACCAATCACTTTCCACCAGATCTACCTTGGAAATATCGGGGTTTTTCTTGAGCGCCTCTGCACTCAAATACCCCCACCCCGCGCCAAGGTCACATAGGTCTCCATGAATGTCTGGCATGAGTTGCACAAGAAGGGTGGAGCCTGGATCAACCTGTTCTGAACCAAACACACCAGGATAGGTGACGTAACCTGAAACATCGTATGGTGTAGCATGCCATTCAGCGGGGGCGGCCTTGGCCTTGAGAATAAAGATTTTTCCATGCCCCTTAGAAAAGATATCAGAAATTGAAAAGTATTGCCGGCAAAGCTTTAGAATAGATTCGATCCCAAGATTTTTGTCACCGTTGACAATAACGGGGTGACCTGTCTCGACACAGGCCATAGCAGAGGCCAGAAGCCGCCTTGTTTCGGCTTTGGATTTATCGATAAAGATAAAAGCCGATGAAAACTCAGCTCTCTCAACATCCGTGCAAACCGTAAATCCCCTCTGAAAAAGGGCTTTATGAGAGTTGTAATCTCTTTGCACCAAAACAGTTCTGTCTTTGGGAAAGAAGGTCAAGTCACAATCGAGGACCGGATTAAAGACGATAATGTCCCCCGTCTTAGGCACATTGATTATACCGGAATTGAAAGCCTCAGTCAGACGTGAGCGCACTGGCAGATCGCCTTAGTCTTCTTTTTCCATTGTACATTGCAATGGATGTTGATGCCGCCGTGCGTAGTCGAGGACTTGCGCAACTTTCGTTTCCGCAATCTCATAGCTGAAAACCCCTACAACGGCGAGGCCCTTTTTATGGACGGTCAGCATGATTTCCACGGCTTGGCTATGTCCAATCCCAAAAAACCGCTCTAAAACATGCACAACAAACTCCATTGGCGTATAATCATCGTTCAACAGCAAAACTTTATACAAAGGTGGGCGCGCTGTTTTCGGTTTTGTTTCTGTGATAACAGACGTATCACCATCTTCCCCTTCCGGCGGCTCTGCCATAAGGATGATATCAGACAGATAAGAGCTATGATTTAGACCCAACATATTCGCGTAATATAAGGGCCAGTCAAAACAAAAAAAGGGGAAAAGATAAGGAAACCTGTCTGATGTGTTGGTTTGTTTGACAGCGCGTAGCATTGCAGGACAGCCAAATCACTCTGGTGACGATAAAGGCACAATCGTCTCCGAACTTTGCGGCCCTTCAAACTCAAAGCTTTCAAGCCGTCCGGCCCGTTTCCCCACACGTTCGGCGGCAACTGTGATCCCCTCGATATCCTTGCGGGCTTGACCGAAATGGAGGTTCAGCTTGTCGACACGTGTCACCACCAAGTCGATATCGCGATGTAATAGCGTCAACTGGCGCCGAATTTCACCAGCTTGTTCGCGCATACGCGCATCTTTGAGAATGGCGCGCATGGTATTCAACGTCGCCATGCAGGTGGTGGGGGAGACAATCCACACACGCGCCGTGAAACTTTCGCGCACAAGATCTAGAAAATGGGCATGAAGCTCCGCATAAATGGCCTCAGACGGCAAAAACATCAGCGCCCCTTCCGCGGTTTCACCCTCAAGGATATATTTATCCGCAATGGCACGGATATGGGTGCGGATCGCGGTCCGAAACTGGCGTTGCGCACCCTGACGTGCCTCGGGCGTTTCCGCACTGATAAGCGCCTCATAGGCTTCCAAAGGAAACTTTGCGTCGATCACAATCGGCCCGGGGGGATTGGGCAAATGGATCATACAATCGGCCCGTTTGCCATTTGAAAGCGTGGTCTGCAGGCTATAGCTATCCGCTGGCAACGCTTTGCTCACAATATCGTTGAGTTGGATTTCACCGAAGGCGCCACGGGCCTGTTTATTGGACAGAATATCTTGCAGGCTGAGCACATCACCCGAAAGTTTTTCAATCTTGGCTTGTGCCTTGTCGATGTTTTCCAGGCGTTGGTGCAATTCCCCCAAGGACCGCGCCGTGCGTGTTGATGTGCCATGCAACGTATCCCCCATGGATTTTTGCACCTGTTCCAGGCGTTTTTCCATGGTTTGGACCATCAGGTTTTGTGCTTTCGTTTGCGCCTCTGTGATCGCGGAAAGCCCCCCTGACAGATGGATTTGCCCATCCGAGAGCGCTTGGACACGCTCGCTCAACTGGTTGAGATGTTGCGAAAGAGGGACCAACGCACTAGCTGCGCGGGCAGAGGCACGCAAACTCAGGATCAGCAAAACAAACACAATCACCAAAAAAACAACAAGCCCCAGGCCAAGCTGGATCAGGGGATCGGTAAGATCAACCGTCATGTGCGGCCAAACAGCCGTTCAATATCGGCCAGTTTAAGTTCAACATACGTGGGCCGTCCGTGATTGCATTGGCCTGCGTGCGGCGTGGTTTCCATTTCCCGCAGAAGCGCATTCATCTCTGGGGCCGATAGCCGCCGACCGGAGCGGACCGAGCCGTGGCAGGCCATCCGACTGAGAATGGCATCAATGCGCGCTTGCAAAAGACCACTGTCACCTGTGTCCTCAAGCGCATCCAGAATATCTTGTAAAAGAGCTTTGGCATTCACCGTCCCTAGAATTGCCGGTGTAGCGCGCACCGCAAGCGTCCCCGGCCCAAAGGGCTCCAGCAAAAGACCGAACCGGCTTAGCTCTAGCTCCATCAGCCGTGCGCAAACCTCCGCGCCAAGCTCTACAACCTCAGGGATCAGTAAAGTCTGGGCAGAAATGCCATGTGCGGTCATCTGGCGTTTCAAGCGCTCATACACAAGGCGTTCATGCGCCGCGTGTTGATCGACCACCACGATGCCATCCGTGGTTTGTGCGATGATGTAATTTTCATGTACGTGTGCACAGGCCGCCCCAAGCGGGCATGCCGTGTCCTCTGGCGCGGGTGCGGCTTCGAAACGTGTGGCGGGTTCAGCAAACCCTGGGGCTTGAAGCTGATAGGTGTTTGCTCTTGCCTGTTCAGTCGACACCAGCCCCTGATATGCAGGGGGGCTTTGGGTGTGTGGCCTGAAAGCGCCCAATGTTGCTGTGGACACTGTTGTCGAGGCCGTATGCCCCGCCTCCGCCAACGCATGCTTCAGGGCAGAGATGATCAGTCCCCGCACCACGCCGGGCTCTCGAAACCGCACTTCGGATTTTGCAGGATGCACGTTTACATCCACAAGTTCTGGTGAGCATGTGACAAACAACGCTGCGACAGGATGACGATCCCGGCTCAGTAAATCGCTGTAAGCGGCGCGCAAGGCCCCTAAAAGCAATTTATCCCGCACGGGGCGATCGTTGACAAACAGGTATTGCGCAACGGCACCGCCGCGCGAATACGTTGGTAAGGCGGCATAGCCTGTCAGTGCAATCTCTTCCCGCTGCGCTTTGATGGGGAGCGCATTTTCGACAAACGCGCGCCCCAGGACTGCCCCCAAACGCCCCTGCAATGCATCGAAAAGATCACCGCTTTCCGCGTCGGCTTGAAACAGGACGCGGGGCGCTTCGGTGACATCGCGTAACGTAAGACTAACGTAAGGCTCCGCCATGGCTAAGCGTTTGACAACATCCGTGATGGCCTGGGTTTCCGCGCGTGTGCTGCGCAAGAACTTGAGCCGGGCCGGTGTGGCAAAGAAGAGGTCGCGCAGCTCCACGCGGGTGCCTTGCGCAAACGTGGCAGGACGCGGTGCATGCACACGACCCCCTTCTGCGCACAATTCCATCGCCATCTCCGCATCAAAGGCGCGCGAAGTCAACATAAGCCGCCCCACAGCTGCGAGGGAGGCAAGCGCCTCCCCACGAAAGCCAAAGGTATGGATGTTTGTCAGGTCCGCACCGTCTATTTTAGAGGTCGCGTGCCGCGTCACCGCCAATCCCAGACAATCAGGCGCAATCCCATGACCATTGTCGAGAATGCGAATAAGTGTCTTGCCCCCTTCTGCAATATCAATACTGATCTTATCCGCACCTGCGTCAAAAGCATTTTCCAAAAGCTCTTTTACAGCACTTGCCGGTCGTTCAATCACCTCTCCGGCGGCAATGCGATTGATGGCGGCTTCCTCAAGTGTGTGAATACGTGGAACGGATATATTGCGGTTGATATTGTTCATACCCCAATAGGTAGCATGAGTTTAGCCGAGTCGGAAAGAGCCCTTGTTGCGCCGGATCACTCGGTGAGTGCAAGGTCTTGGGGTTGACCGACCACAACAAAATGGAGGGCCTCTGGATCAAGCAGCTCTTGCGCCAACGCCTGCACATCTTCCGCACTGATCGCCCGCACTTTATCGTTGCGGGTCGCAATATAGTCGATCGGCAGATCTTGTCGCTGCATGCCAACCAGAATGCTCGCAATGCGCCCATTTCCATCAAAACGCAGGGGATAGGCCCCCGTGAGATAGGTAATGGCCTGCTCGACTTCTCTCTCAGTCGGCCCTTCAGAGGCCATATTCGCCCAAATAGTTTGCACAACATCAATTGCCTCGGCCACAACGGCGTTGGTGCTGGAAAACTGCCCCATGTAGAGGTAAGAAAGATCGCGCGATATCGGAAAGCTCGAAATCCCATAAGTCAAGCCGCGCGCCACCCGCACTTCTTGATTGAGACGGGCATTCGAACTGCCCCCAAGGATATGGTTGAGCACCAGAAGCGTTAGGAAATCGTCATCTTTATGAGACAGGCCCGGCTGCGCGAATATCACAACGGATTGTGGACTGGGAAAATCTTGAACCGTGATGTCACCTTCAAGGGCATAGTCTGTGACAGGTGGCAAGGGTGCACTGGCCGGGGGCAGATCGCCCAACAAATCGTCAAGCATTGGGCCCAACTCGGCAGCCGTGACATCGCCAACCACACCGACAACGACACGATCCTTGGCAAAGACTGCGCGATAGGTCTCCAAAATATCTTCTCTGGTCAGGGCTGCAACGGTTTCGGCGGTTCCATCTTCGGGCAATCCATAGGGATGATTTGGAAACGCCAAGCCAGACATGATCCGCCCCGCGATGTCGTTCGGATCGGTCGAGTTGTTCTCAATCGCTGCCAAAAGCTGTCGACGCACACGTTCAATCGCCTCTGGATCGAACGTCGGGGTCTGCAAAGCCTGCTTAAGAAGCTCTAAAGAGGCCTCCCGATTTTCTGTCAGAATTTGAGCTGAAATCTCCACCGCATCACGGTTCGATGCAAATCTGAACTGTGCGGCCAATGCCTCGCGCGCTTCGGCAAAGGCTTGCGCATCGTAAGGGCCCGCGCCTTCCTCCAGCAATCCCGTCATCAGGGATACAGCCCCGTTCTTGTCGGGTGTCTCCAAAGACGTGCCGCCTTGAAAGGCAATGCTGACCGCCATAAACGGGATGCTCGGCTCTTCAACCAGCCAAGCGGTTATTCCCCCCGCAGAGGTGACTTCCTGGATGTCGACCTCGGCGCGTGTGGTGAGTGGAAATAGGGCAACGGCAATAACAAACAAACGCAGGATCATTGGTTCATCTCCAGAGTTTCGGTATCTGCCCGATCAAGCCACCCCGTCACAGAGTTGTTCAAGTCGAACACAGACCGGGCGGCCGCCATAATTTCTTCTTCCGTTATGGATTGCAGGACCTCCGGCCAAGCCGCCACGTCATCAATTGTCAACCCTGCGGTCAATGCGCGCCCGTAACGTTGCGCCTGACCCATCAGGCTATCGCGTCCGTAAATCTGTGAAGCCCGAATTTGTGCCTTCAAGCGTTCGAGTTTATCGCTGTTCACGCCGTCTTGCAGAAAGGTTTGAAGCACAGTGTCCATATCTGCTTCCGCTTCCGATAAGCTGCGGTCAGGCGTTGGGACCACAACAAGTGAAAACAACCCGTCATCGTAAGATAATGTATCATAAAAGGCGGATGAGTAAACCGCGCGGGGTGGGGTTTGGTGCTCGAGCAGTTGCGCCATCAGCGACGTGGTGTTTGACCCACCAATCAAGGCAGACAGTAAACTAAGGGCAGCGGCTTCGCGCTGGTCGCCTTGTTTTCGTCTGGGTGCAAGATAGCTGCGGATGACATAAGGATTGGCAACTCTTTCATCCTCCATCACCAGACGACGCGCCGCGAGCTGCGCGGGCTCTGTCGGGCGCAGACGCTTGGGCAAATTCTCTGTGGGGGCGATTGGTCCGTAGTGTTTTTCGGCCAACCCCTTAACCGCCTCAACCGTAACGTCACCAGCAACAATCAAAACGGCATTGTTGGGGGCATAATGAATGTCATAGAAGTCAAGCGCATCTTGCAACGTCAGATCTGAGATTTCATGGCGCCAGCCGATGATGGGGCGACCGTAAGGGTGATTGAGAAATTGCGCGGCGCGCATCTGCTCCCGAAACAAGGCGTCTGGGTTTGAGTCGGTACGTTGGGCCCGTTCTTCCAGCACAACATCGCGTTCGGTGGCAAAATCATCGCGATCAAGGCGCAAATCGCGCATGCGGTCGGCTTCCATCTCCATCATGAGTTCTAGCCGTTCCGCCGCGACCCTTTGGAAATAACCGGTATAATCAAAGCTTGTGAAGGCATTGTGGGAACCGCCGTTGGCCTCTACAATACGAGAGAAATCTCCGGGGCCCACATCATCTGTACCTTTAAACATAAGATGTTCAAGGTAATGGGCGATCCCACTTTTGCCCGCCGGTTCATCGGCACTGCCGACATGATACCACAGCATATGGACCACCACAGGTGCCCGGGTGTCTTGGATCACCACAGCCTCAAGACCATTGTCGAGTGTAAATGTGCTCACATTATCCTGAGCCCACCCTGGGAGCCCCACAAATAAAGTCAGCATTAAAGCATGTAGACGCATCAAAAACCTCACCGTGAATTTATGGGTTGGAAATGGTGTTTTTTGTAGGGCTGTCAACGGCGCTGACAAAGATGTGAGGCTACGGTTGCGGCTCTGGCGGTGCCGCAGGGGTACGAACACCCGCACGGCGCAACCGTTCAAGTTCGCGGTATTTGTCAAGCGATTGTGCGCTATAAGCCTCAAAGTAAACGGTGACATTTAACAAACGCTCCAGTAAGCGGCCATTGTTGCGTTGCCGAAAGGCCAAATCTTCTTCAGCGAGTGTCGCGCGAATATCTTGGTTCACACCGAAACGGTTCACACTTTGAACAAGAGCGGCCGTGCTGCGAACCCCACCGGTCTCTTGCCCGCCTAATGCGGCAATCGCCTCTGCACTTGGGTTTCGATCGGCACGATTTGGGCTGCCAGGCGTTGGCTCTGGCAGAGTGGTATAATCGTCGGGCTGTTCCAAGGCCCGTGTCGGCAAGATCGAGAATTCATCCGGGGTATTATTGTCAGCACGCACATTCATAAGCTGCGGCGATGGATTATTTGAACAAGCCGAGAGTGCGAAAACTCCAACCAAAATGAAAATGATGCGTCCTGTCATGGCGAACTCTATTGCAATTTTTGTCATGACATATCTGCTTTTTGTGGCAGCGTCACGTCTGCTTTTTCGGCTCAGAGAAAAATGTAAGCCCAATGGCACCCAAGAAAATAAAAATATCCGCAACATTGAATGTGTAGGGGTTCTGGATGCCGCAGCACGACATGTTCAAAAAGTCCGCGACAGCGCCATAAACAACGCGATCGAGCGCATTGCCCAAAGCCCCACCAATCAACAGTCCGGCGGAAAGATGTCCGATGCTATTCATCGGCGTGTTGCGAATCCAAATCAGTAGGCCAATACAAATCACAACTGCCAGGCTGACAAGGAACCAACGCATGATGTCGGGTGCTCCGCTGAACAGGCCGAAGTTTATACCGGTGTTCCAGCCCATACGGAAATTGAGAAACGGTGGCACAACATCAATCGCGCCACGATCAATCAGGCCGAGCCCATACACAACGCCCCACTTGCTGGCTTGATCCAAGACAAAGGCAAGGATCGCGGCCCAAAAGATCAGGCGCATGTGCGTGCTTTCTTGAGTTGGCGCTGCCGCTCGCGGAATCGTGCGCGATCCGCTGCAGAGAATTCATCGACGCAGGCATGACATTGCACCCCAAGTTCATAGTCAGGGTGCAATTTGTCGTCTGGAGAGATGGGCCGCCTGCAAGCCCAGCACAGATCGTGCGGACCCACGCGCAGCCCATGCTCAACAGAAACACGCCGATCAAACACAAAGCATGATCCTTCCCACAGGCTTTCGGTCTCGGGGACATCTTCGAGATATTTCAAAATACCGCCCTGAAGATGATAGACCTCTTTAACCCCTTGGCTCAGAAGGTAATTGGTGGATTTTTCACAGCGAATGCCGCCTGTGCAGAACATCGCGATGCGTTTGTTATGCAACCTATGCTGGTTGGCCGCCCACCAAGCGGGAAACTCACCGAAAGATTTTGTGTTGGGGTCAATGGCACCTTTGAACGTGCCAATCGCCACCTCGTATTCATTGCGGGTGTCGATCACGGCAACATCGGGGGCTGAAATGAGATCGTTCCAATCTTCCGGCTTCACATAATGGCCCACTTGCGCGCGCGGATCGACACTTGGCACACCCATAGTGACGATCTCGCGTTTGAGACGCACCTTCAGGCGGCGAAACGGCTTTACCTCGGCTGTGCTTTCTTTCCATGTTAAGTCGCGGCATCCGGGTAACTCTTGGATGTAAGAGAGCACCACATCAATCCCGTGACGCGGGCCTGCAATCGTCCCGTTGATCCCTTCAGGCGCAAGCAGGAGCGTACCCACAACCCCTTGGGCTTCAGCGATGTCCGTTAAACCAGGCCGCAGCGCGACCGGATCCGGAAAAGGGGTAAAGTGATAAAGCGCAGCAACGATCCACATAATCCGTGCAATAACGTCTTTTCCTTGGCAGTGACAAGGCGTAGTCTGTAAGGGAAAACGGAAGAACGCTTATGACACATGCCTTGATCGTTATCGATGTCCAAAACGATTTTTGTCCTGGGGGGGCGTTGGCTGTCAACGGTGGCGATGAGATCGTACCCGGTATCAACACGCTGATGCATGAGTTCTCTGTGGTGATCTTGACACAGGATTGGCACCCCAAGAACCATAGCTCATTTGCCTCTCAGCATGCGGGGGCAGAGCCTTTTTCGATGGCTGACATGCTCTATGGGCCCCAGGTTTTATGGCCGGATCATTGTGTGCAGGGCAGCCAAGGGGCAGCGTTTCACCCTGATCTGATGACAGATCGCGCTGATGTAGTTGTGCGCAAAGGCTTTAACGCCGCAATCGACAGCTATTCAGCATTCTTTGAAAACGATCAGACAACACCAACGGGCTTAGAGGGCTATCTGAAAACACGCGGCCTTTCCAACCTCACCATGGTGGGCTTGGCCACGGATTTTTGTGTGAACTACTCTTCCGTGGATGCGGCGCGTTTGGGCTTTACCGTTTCAGTGCGCCAAGACCTTTGTCGGGCGATTGACCTCGACGGGTCTTTGATGGCGGCCCAAGAGGGGATGCATGCGGCGGGTGTGATACTCGAGTGAGTGCATCACAGGTGCAGGGTGTTTTGATCGCATCCTAAACGGTTTAATCTGCTTTTAGGTTTAAGCATTGAAACCTTATGCCAAACATAAACGGCACTGATTGAATATTCTTTTATATAAAAACCCGGGCGAGATGTCCCGCCCGGGTTTGGATAAAGGCTGTGAAGGAGCAATCAGCCTTT
>CAWUJT010000047.1:0-17161 GCA_963922715.1 uncultured Thalassobacter sp. | reverse complement strand
TTCAAGGGTCAAGCTATTGGCATGCAGATGCAGTTTACGGCTGATCTCCCCCCCAAGCTGCGCACCCCAACCATCCCCTAAATTTTCTTGGCCAGACCCACCGTATTTCCCGTCCCCCACAATCGGATGCCCAAGTTCAGCCATGTGGGCCCGCAACTGATGCGTGCGCCCTGTGACCGGCATCAAGGCAACCCAGGCCGCGCGCGGACCGACATTTTGCAATGTTGCATAATGCGTTTCCGCATGTTTCGCATTTTGTGTCTGTGCAATTTCATCAGGAAGCAGACACTGCATCTTTTCAATACGCCCGGGTGCTTTGACCAGCCCATACTTAATGATCCCCATCTTCGGATGCGGCACCCCGGCGACAGCGGCCCAATAGATTTTCCGCGCCGCGCGATGACGAAAATTGGCCGCCAGTTTGGCCGCGATGGCGCGACTGCGGGCCAGCAGTAAAACACCCGATGTGTCTTTATCCAAGCGGTGCACCAAACGCGGTGGCTCTGTTGCGTCAAATTGCAGCGCGGGCATCAACGCATCAAGATGCTGGCTAAGACCAGATCCCCCTTGGACCGGAAGGCCCGGGGGTTTGTTGATCGCAAGAATGTCCGCATCGCAATAAATGACCGTTTGCTGTATCGCTTTAACATCGGCCTGTGACAAAGGTTTTGACACAGGGGGGGCTGGCTTTGAACGGGCTGGCTTTGGTAACGGCGGGACACGTATGATTTGACCCGCCTCAACCCGTGTCGCGGCTTTCACCCGGGCTTTATCAACACGCAGCTCCCCTTTGCGACAGAACTTTTCGATTTGGCCTTGCGTCAGCTCTGGAAACCGCCGCTTGAGCCAACGGTCCAGACGCTGATCTTCTTCACCAGGATCAACCGTTATATGTTGGACACCACTCATAAAACGGCCAAACTTCGCCCGCACCACAGCCCTGAAAGAAGGCCGCAGATCGCGCCACAAACAGACAGGCCAACATATAACACGGCCGCAACCATCTGATCATTCTGCCAAAGACTGACTGCTTCAAGGGAGAAGGCGGAAAACGTCGTAAAGCCCCCCAAAACGCCAGTCATCAAAAACAGCGCCCAAGGACCGAGGTCCAAACGACCAAGAAGGACAAAAGCCAGCCCCATCAAAAAGCTGCCAACAACGTTAATGCTCAGGATCGCCACTGGAAATGGGCTGTGCCAAGAGCGCTCCACCCAGGTCACACACAGATAACGTAACACCGCCCCAAGCGCCCCACCAAGCGCGATGGACAGAATCGGGGGAAGTGTCATGTCTGCTCCTTTGCTTTTGTGCGCGCCCAGGCGGAGTGTTATCGCTTTGCGCGCAGACTTTCAAAATAGCTCAAACGCTTTGACATTTCACGTTCAAACCCGCGTTCCACAGGCGAATAGAACTGCATGCGGTCTTGTCCTTCGGGGAAATAATTCTGCCCACTGAAGCCATCTTCTGCATCGTGATCATAGTCATAGCCCGCGCCATAACCAATGTCTTTCATCAAAGATGTCGGCGCATTCAAAATATGCTTTGGCGGCGGAAGGGATGTTGTTTTCTTCGCAGCAGACCGCGCCGCTTTATACGCCACATAAGCCGCATTCGACTTGGGAGCGAGCGCCAGATAGATCACCGCCTGCGCGAGCGCCAGTTCTCCCTCGGGGGAGCCGAGACGTTCATAGGTTTGCCAGGCGGCCAGGCAATGCCTTTGGCCTTCAGGATCGGCCAGGCCAATATCCTCAATAGACATGCGCGTGATGCGCCGCGCCAAGTAGCGGGGATCTTCCCCACCTTCTAGCATCCGTGCGAGCCAGTACAGGGCCGCATCCGGATCTGATCCCCGAACAGATTTATGCAACGCTGAGATAAGATTATAGTGGTGATCGCCGGTTTTGTCATAAAGCGCCGCCCTGCGCTGTAAACGCTGCGCGAGATATTTTGGGCTGATCGGTGTGTCTGACAAATCCCAGGCAAGGATTTGTTCGATCAGATTGAGAAGGGCACGGCCATCGCCCGCCGCCATTCCAATCAGCGCCGTGCGCGCCTCTTGGGTCAACGGAAGGGCACACCCAAATGTGTTTTCTGCGCGTTCGGCCAGCGCTTCAAGCGCATCTTCGGTCAGTGCATTCAACACCAGAACTTGTGCTCGGCTCAGAACAGCCGCGTTCAACTCAAAGCTGGGGTTTTCCGTCGTAGCCCCAACCAAGGTGAGTGTGCCGTCTTCCATGTAGGGTAAAAACCCATCTTGCTGGGCTTTATTGAACCTGTGGACCTCATCCACGAACAGAAGGGTGCCTTGCCCCTGTGTGCGCCGCAGCTTGGCCCCTTCAAAAACCTTACGCAGTTCTGGGACGCCAGAAAAAATCGCGTTGATCTGCACAAAGTGCAAAGATGTCTCTTGCGCCAAAAGACGGGCCAAAGTGGTTTTGCCAACACCCGGTGGCCCCCAAAGAATGAGCGAGGGCAGACTGTCCCCCACTAAGGCCACCCGCAATGCACCGTTTTCTCCCAAAAGGTGATCTTGACCAACAACCTCGTCCAGAGATTGTGGCCTCAAGCGATCTGCAAGTGGCCTGTCTAAGACAGATGTTTCCCTCTCAGATTTCTGAGAAACCTTGTCAAACAAATCACCCATGAAAGACCACCCTGACCTCTGATAAAGTCATTTATGTTATGTCACGGGCAAAATTTGCAAGGAGTTGCGACGATGCTTAGCTTTCCGCTGATGCCTCTGTGTCCCGTGCGCGATCTGCGGCACCCTTCGCGTCAACATCCCGGTCAACGAATTCGATAATCGCCATAGGGGCCATATCCCCATAACGGAAGCCAGCTTTCAACACCCGCAGATATCCGCCTTGGCGCTCGGCATAGCGTGGGGCAAGAACATCCATCAATTTCGCGACATAATCATCTTGCTTGAGCTTTGCCGCAAGTTGGCGGCGCGCGTGCAAATCCCCCCGCTTGGCGAGAGTGATCATCTTCTCAACGATCGGGCGCAATTCTTTGGCTTTTGGCAAGGTCGTTTTGATTTGTTCATGCTCAATCAATGAGCCGGCCATATTCGAAAAGAGCGCCTTACGGTGCTCATGCGTTCTGTTGAGGCGGCGATAGCCGCGGGCGTGACGCATTGTGTGTCTCCTTTTTCATACTTTGTCTGGGGATCCGTGCGTTGCGGACCCCCGCCTTATTGGGGCACCATGCCCAGGGTCAAAGATCAAACTACATGTTATCTTCGAATTTTTTCGCCAAGTCTTCAATATTTTCAGGGGGCCATTCGACAACATCCATTCCCAAGTGCAACCCCATACCCGAAAGAACCTCCTTAATTTCGTTTAAAGATTTCCGCCCAAAGTTTGGCGTTCGCAGCATTTCAGCTTCTGTTTTCTGGATTAAATCGCCTATATAGACAATATTGTCATTCTTCAAACAATTGGCTGAGCGAACGGAAAGCTCTAATTCATCCACTTTCTTCAACAGAAGTGGGTTAAACTCAAGGTCGTCTTCTTCATCATGGGCGTGCGCAGTCTCCGGCTCTTGGAAATTGACAAAAATGCTAAGCTGGTCTTGCAAAATACGGGCAGCATAAGCCAAAGCGTCCTCTGGGCTGACAGCCCCATCAGTTTCAATCTTCAGCGTAAGTTTGTCATAATCAAGAACCTGTCCCTCGCGTGTCGGTTGGATATCATAGGACACTTTTTTGACGGGTGAATAGATGGCATCGATTGGGATCAACCCAATAGGCGCATCTTCAGGTTTGTTTTTATCGGCAGGAACATAACCCTTGCCTGTATTGATCACCAGTTCCATGAATATGTCAGAACCTTCGTCAAGATGACAAATGACGTGATCTTTATTCAAAATCTCAATGCCTGCACTCTCACTAATATCCCCGGCGGTCACGACTTGAGGGCCTTTCGCGGTAATATGCACACGTTTCGGCCCCTCAACATCCATGCGTATTGCAACCGCTTTGAGGTTGAGAACAATATCAATCACATCTTCCCGCACACCCGGCACGGAACTAAACTCATGCAAAACGTTATCGATCTGTACACTCGTGACAGCCGCACCTTGCAGCGACGACATAAGAACCCGCCGCAAAGCATTGCCCAATGTCAGCCCAAAGCCGCGCTCCAAGGGTTCTGCAATCATGGTGGCTTGACGTGCAACGTCTTTGCCTGGCTTTATTTCCAGTTTCTGGGGTTTAATCAGGTCTTGCCAATTTTTATGGATCATGTGGCCTCCATTCTCGTCATTGGCGGGATCCATCGTCAATGACACTCGAGGATAAGTGTGAAGCCGCCTTTTAGTAAGCGGATGGGAATTTTATGCGTTATACGCGTCGTCTTTTTGGTGGACGGCAACCATTGTGCGCAATAGGGGTCACATCGCGGATGGATGTGATCTGTAGTCCAATCGCTGCCAGCGCGCGGAGTGCACTTTCGCGCCCTGATCCTGGCCCTTGCACTTCAACCTCAAGGGTTTTCATGCCGTGTTCCTGAGCTTTGCGACCTGCATCTTCTGCCGCCATCTGGGCGGCATAGGGCGTAGATTTCCGAGAGCCTTTAAACCCCATGGTCCCGGCAGAGGACCAGGAGATCGCGTTCCCCTGTACGTCGGATATGAGAATTTTTGTGTTGTTAAATGTGGAATTCACATGGGCAACACCCGCAGCAATGTTCTTACGCTCTTTGCGCTTTGTGCGCTTTGTCGTATCCCGAGCCATTGATCGCCTCCTTATTTCTTCTTGCCAGCGATTGGCTTTGCCGGACCTTTGCGCGTACGTGCATTCGTATGGGTCCGCTGACCACGCACTGGCAAGTTGCGACGATGGCGCAGGCCACGATAGCAACCAAGATCCATAAGCCGCTTGATGTTCATTTGCCTCTCGCGGCGCAAATCACCCTCAACAGAATAATTCGCATCGATATGTTCACGAATAGACAGAACCTCAGCGTCAGACAATTCATTCACGCGCCGTGATGTATCTATGCCAACCGCCTCGCAGATTTGTGCGGCAGAGCTATGCCCTATTCCTGTTATGTACGTTAGTGCAATCGGCACACGTTTCCCCGTAGGGATGTTAATACCAGCTATACGCGCCAAGTGTTTATCCTTTCAGTCGCGGTTCCGTGACACCAGAACCTTTTTTCACAACGATGGATGAAGTCATGATTTCACATATTGTCATGAAATCATACTTAATCTAGTTCAGTGCAGAAACGCCCTTTATTTATATATGCTTTGTTCGTCAAGCCCAATTTTGCTCTGTCAATCTTTATTTTCCAAAATTTCCGAAATAATATCTGAGACCGTTTGGATCTCCGCCAAACCATCCACGGTTTTGAGAAATCCTTTGGCATAATAATACCCGATCAGGGGCGATGTTTTTTTGTAATACTCCATCAATCTCGTCTTGAGGCTGTCCTCGGTATCATCTGCCCGGCGCTTAAACTCTGTGTGTCCACAGTTTTCGCATTTGCCGTCCGTGGGAATTGGCTTGGTCAAATCGTTATAAACCTCACCACACTTGGCACAGGTTGATCGCGCCGTGATACGGGCCACCAAAGAAGCATCGTCCACCCGCATTTCAATGACCGCGTCAAGCTCTGCGTTATGACGTGCAAGCAATGCGCCCAAAGCATCGGCTTGTGTCAGAGTGCGCGGAAACCCATCAAAGATAAAACCGCCACCATGATCACCGGAAAGTTTTTCCTCGATCAGGCCAATCACAATCTCATCGGTGACCAATTCACCCGCATCCATAATAGCGGCCACTTTATTGCCCATCGCAGTCCCCGAGGTGCGTGCCTCTCGCAGCATGTCGCCGGTGGATAGCTGGATCATCCCACGCTTTTCAACCAGGTGACGTGCTTGTGTGCCTTTGCCGGCACCGGGGGGGCCTAAGAGAATGATATTCATTGACGCACCGTTCCCCGATTGCGCCCACGCTTTTTGCCGCGAAGTTGGGATTTTTCGATCAGGCCCTCATATTGATGGGCCAGCAGGTGCGATTGGATTTGTTGGACGGTATCCATTCCTACCGAAACGATAATCAGGATAGAAGTACCACCAAAATAGGCGGTGATCGCCAGTTGTGTACGCACCATTTCCGGGATTAAACACACAACAGCCAAATATGCAGAACCCAAGACAAGCACACGGTTGACCACATATTCAAGATAGTCGGCTGTTCTTTCGCCGGGCCTGTAGCCTGGAACAAACCCGTTTTGCTTTTTGAGGTTATCGGCCACATCTTCGGGTTTGAAAGACACATTCAGGGTATAGAAATAGCTGAAAAATATGACCATTCCTCCGAAGAACACCAAATAAAGCGGTTGACCTGGACCAAAATAGGCCAGAAGCGTTGCCATGATCGGGCTGGCTTGTTGACCGGAAAACGTGCTGAGCGTCGTCGGCAACAAAAGAAGCGCAGAGGCAAAAATTGCCGGAATCACGCCTGCTGGGTTCACTTTGACTGGCAGATGGCTGGTGCTGCCATCATAGACCTTCATCCCCACTTGACGACGGGGATATTGGATATGAATTTTTCGTAACGATCGTTCCATAAAGACGACAAACACAAATGTCGTCAAAAGCATCACGATGACACCAACAATTACTCCAGTGCTCACAGCCCCTGTTCGACCAGACTCAAAGAATTGGGCCAAAGCGGCCGGAAGCTCTGCCACAATACCGACGTAAATGATCAGCGAAATTCCATTGCCAACACCCCGCGCGGTGATTTGTTCCCCCAACCAAAGCAGCAGCAGTGTTCCCCCGACCAATGTCACCACACATGAAATTCGGAAAAACCAACCTGGATCCATGACAAGACCACCGGCTTCGAGGGAAACTGCCAGACCGTAAGACTGGGTGGTCGATAACAAAACCGTCCCATAGCGGGTATATTGGTTGAGCTTCATTCGCCCTTGTTCGCCCTCTTTCTTCAATTGCTGAAGCGCGGGCATACTGGACGCCATAAGCTGAATGATAATCGAGGCGGAAATATAAGGGATGATACCAATGGCGAAAATCCCCATGCGTGAGATGGCGCCTCCAGTGAACACATTCAAGACACCGCCGATGCCACTGGCAGCTTGGTCAAAGAAATTGGCAAGAGCCTGTGCATCTATCCCAGGAACTGGCACATAGGTGCCCAAGCGGTAAATGATCAACAGGCCCAGCGTGAAAAAAATCCGCTGTCGCAAATCCTTTGCTTTACCAAGGGTGGACCAACTCAAATTTGCGGCCATTTGCTCGGCGGCTGATGCCATGGAGATATGCCTCTCTGTGTTGAAACGCCCTACTGACATCAGCGGAGCTTTGACTTAATCTGTAACGTTTGATTATGTAATTATGTGGCCCAGAGCACAGTCACAAGCCCTATTCGACCGTTGGCTGTGGCGTTGTGAGAGTCCCACCTGCTTTTTCAACCGCATCAATGGCAGCTTTTGACGCCCCGCTGACGTGAATTTTAGCAGGGCCTTTGATCTCCCCCTTTGCCAAGACGCGTATGCCATCGAGTTTGCGGCGCACAGCCCCGGAACTGACAAGCGTCTCCTCAGTAATCTCATCTGCATTTAGCTTTCCAGCTTCGATGAATTTTTGGATCACAAGAAGGTTGATAACGGCATAGCGTTTGCGGTTAGGCTTGTTAAAGCCACGTTTGGGCAAACGTTGATAGAGCGGCATTTGGCCACCTTCATAGCCTTTGATCGCCACACCAGATCGGGATTTCTGCCCTTTGATCCCGCGACCTGCTGTTTTGCCTTTGCCGGACCCTGGGCCGCGTCCCACGCGTTTTGCTTTCTTCGCAGCGCCTGGATTGTCGCTGAGTTCATTGAGTTTCATATCGCTTCTCCTTGCCGGATATGCGCCCCGAAGCGATAGGCGCAAACACGGCTTTGTGTTTTTTATGTCTTTAGAACACCAGCGCTCTTATGCGGCGTGATCCGTTTTGGCAAGCATTTTATGATTTGGCAAACAATCCACGCAGGCTGTTTTTCAAAAGCGCTTTGACCCGCGGCTTCGGTGTTGCTTGAAACGGCAAGGGACGGCAGACCTCTATGGCCGCCACTCCAACACGCGCGGTTAGGGTGCCGTTAATCACCCCCTCCCCAAACCGGCCAGAAATTTTGGCAAGCGCCCCGCCACCGGCCACCGCAACAATCATATCATCGCCCACAGCTACCGCACCCGTCACCAAAAGATGCGACATAACACGTTTGGTCAGCCGCCAAGACCCGATCAATCCACCCCGCCCGCCGTAAATTTCGGCGATACGCCGGATCATGCGCAGGTTTAGCGTCAAGGCCGCGATCACATCGATCAAGGGAAGCGGCAGCACTGCTGTCAACGCTGCAACCTTGCGCACCGTTGTCTCAACAATCCGCTTGGCGTCGGCATCAAGCTCTGCCAGAAGATGCGTCTCTGCCAGCGCCAACTGTGCCTCGGCATCGAAAACATTCTCCTCCGCTTCGCCAAAACGATCGCGTGCCCACCGCATATCTGTTCGGCGATTATAAAGTTTGAGAAGACGTTTCGTTAAGGCACGCGCTTCTTTGAGGTCATGGATTTGGCGAGCCTGGGCCTGGATATTATTTACCCGGCGCAAACGTGACATCATCGCAAACTCGCGCAAGCCCCAGACAGCCAATAAGATCAAGAGCACAGTTATAAGGCCAAGTGCAGCCCCGCCCACATAAATGTTGCGGGTCATAAGAGTGGTCAGAGCATCCCATATCTGAACAGACACAAAAAGTCCGATCAGACCCAGCAGGGTGGTCCAAAAAAGGTGTATGAGCCAGGATTGGCGCGCGCCCCCAACATGATGGACGACTTGCGTCATGGTTGAGGACAGCGGATCGGTCAAAGGATCGATTACAGGCGCCTCTGCAGGGGACAGGATGTCCTCTGTGTCATCAATCTCAAAAAGCAGGGGACCTTTGGGAGCGGTCATAAGGTGAACTTCTTTGTTTTATGATTTGGTGATCTATGATCTTTTCTCAAAATTTAAATGAGTGGCCCGAGTCTGGTTTCGTTTCTCATCTTGATAAATCCGGTCAGCCGTCTGCAATTTGCGGCGCGTTGTCTGTGATCTCGTAATAATCACCTTTGTCTTTCACAAAAATATGCTTGCCGATATGGGCATGGGTCGGCGCCTCTAAGCAACCTGCGGCAATACCAACCCCCTGTTCGTCATTCAGGCGATAAAACAAGCTCGACCCACAGAATTTGCAAAATCCGCGCTTGGCAAAATCTGACGATGTATACCACGTCAATCCTTCATCCGTCGCAAACGTCACATCTTCGTATGCCGTGGCATAGGTCGAGGCCCAAAGGTGACCACTGGTGCGACGACACTGACGACAGTGACAGACTGTGATTGTGTCCCTAAGGCTATTGACATGGAAAGAAACTTTTCCACATTCGCATCGTCCTTTGATCATCGTCGCCTCCTACAGCAAACATACCTTCCCGCCTTCCATATCAAGAGACGGTTTTCCAAAACAGCCGTTCAAAATTGGCTTCTGTGGCGCGGGCAAAATCAGGGTAGCTGAGGTCAAAAATCTCAGCACCCTTTTGCGCTGTGTACCGCACCAAGGCCGGCTCATTGGGTTTCCCGCGATGTGGCGGCGGGGCGAGATAGGGGCTGTCGGTTTCAACAAGAATACGGTCCAGGGGAGCTGCGGCGAAAATCTCCCGAAGCTCCTGGGATTTTGGAAATGCCACGATGCCAGACATGGACAGATAAAACCCAAGGTCAAGGGCTGCTTGTGCCAAATCGGGCCCCGAGCTAAAGCAATGCATCACGCAGCTGTAGGCCCCAGCCCGATACTCTTCTGTTAAAATGCGCGCCATATCGGCATCGGCGGCACGGGCATGGATGATCAAGGGCAAGCGCGTCCGCCGGGCCGCTTCAATGTGCAGGCGCAAGCTTTCTTGCTGCTGCGGGGCGCTTTCTGCAGTGTAATGATAATCAAGACCGGTTTCCCCGATGCCCACCAGTTTGGGGTGTGTGGCCAAATCCTCCAATCTTGCCACGGTCGCCATTGGATCCTCTGCCGCCCGCATCGGATGGGTTCCCACAGCCCAAAAAACAGGGGCATAGGTTTCACAAAGGGCTTGTATCTTGCCCGCCTGGCTAAGGCTTGTGCAGATGGTCACCATACGGTGAACACCGTGCTGCAGGGCGCGTGCCACGACTTCGTCAATCGACCCTCTGAGGCCTGGGTCATCCAGATGGCAGTGGCTGTCGGTGAGGTTCGGTTCGGGCGGCATGGGAATCATTTCAAGGCTGTTGAATGTGTCGGTCGATTGCGATCAACGTATCAAGCGCAAGGGTCGTTGGGTCAAGGTTCACTCCGTATCCATGGCGCAAACGTTCCATCTGCACGGATGCAAGCGCCGCCCAGGCCCGCGCGGCCCCATCATGTGGCGCAAGACGCCCCATGAGGTCCGCTTCACTTGCACCGGCTTGAGGATGTTGTGGCCCTAAAACACCGGTCCGACTCACCCGCGCAAAAAAACTTTCCAGAACAAATAAAAACAGTTCAAAGCGCTGACGATTTGTCGCACCGGTGAGGCTTTCGGAAAGCTGGAGCGCCAATGACCGATTCATACGCCCTGTTTTATAGATCCCCAAAAGCTCCTGGTAGAGCGCTCCACCGCCTTGCTCTAACAGGAGGAGGGCTTGCCCCACAGAACCATTCGCTAAGGCTAAAATACTTGGGGCGAGACTTTGTGAACCGCTTGCTGCTGCAACCGCTGCGGTCAAATCGTCGGCTGTCAAAGGCGACAGGGTCAAAGACCTACAGCGTGAACGTAATGTTGGCAAAAGTGCCGCGGGTTTGTGTGAAACCAATAACAAGGTGGTACGCGCAGGAGGTTCTTCCAAGATTTTCAATAAGGCGTTGGCGGCGGCAGTGTTCATTTCATCAGCGGCATCAATAATGACAACACGGGGGCCACCATCAGCAGCTGACAAAGAGAAGAAAGAGTGCAACTTGCGCACCTCATCTACGGTGATGTGGGTTTTGAACCGTTTGGTTTTGTCGTCCCATGGGCGCCGCACCAAGCAAAGCGTCGGTTCCGAAAGCGCCTGAATACGTCTGAGTGCCGGGTGCCCAGCTATGGGTTCTAAGGATAGTGGCGCATTTGCGCTTGAAAGAGATGCCGCGGAGTTTGCATGTGTGATCAAAAACCGCGCGATACGCCAAGCCAATGTTGCCTTGCCAATGCCCTTTGGTCCCATTAGAAGCCAAGCATGATGGGGTCGACCGCTTCGGTAGGCATCTCGAAAGGTCTCTTCTGCTTCAGATTGCCCATAAAGTTCCCACGTCTTACGCGGATGTGGTGCAAGGCCTAACCTATCCGGCTCAGGGGAATCGTTGTCTTCAGACATGGCTGGTATCTACTTGCCTGAAGTCACCCCACCTCTGTGTGAAAATCGTCCAAATGCGCGTTGCAACGGTATCTTGATCACCGTGGGCACAAATCGACACACAGCGGTTTGGAAACTGTTTAACAAGGTCTTGATATCCCTCTGCCAACCGTTCTTGGAACGCAAGCCCCATTGTTTCAAAACGATCCTCAAGGTTCTGTCGGGCCAGGCCACGATTTAAAGCCATATCAGGGGCAAGCGTCAGGACGAAAGTTTGGTCAGGGTCAACATCAATCATAACATCGTGCACTCGATCCACCAAATCACGCAACGCGCCGCGTGTGGCCCCCTGATACACCCGCGTGGAGTCTGCAAATCGATCACAAATCACCCAAGCCCCTTGATCGAGCGCCGGCCAAATTGTCTGTTCCAAGTGATCCCGTCGCGCGGCGGTGAACAACAGAATTTCCGTCTCCGCAGACCAACGTTCTGGCGCGCCTTCCACCAAAAGGCGCCTGATCTCTTCTGCGCCGGCTGCACCACCTGGTTCACGTGTCAGCACAACCCGTTCTCCTAGCTGTGAGAGCTTCTCTGCCAAAAGCTTGGCTTGGGTCGATTTGCCCGAACCATCAATGCCTTCAAAACTTAGGAATCTACCACGGGCCACGAATGTATCTTCAGGCGTCGCCGCCCAACACCTTCGCTATAAAAACACTTGCTGCAGCTTGTACCCGGCCCAGCATACCGGCTTTGGAAATATCCGTGGGAATGATCAAAGGAACCATCACCGGCGACATATTGGCCACATTCAATGTGAGAGTTCCGACTTCTTGACCGGTGGCCAAAGGTGGATGAAGTGGCCCGTTGTACTGGACTTTGGCCTCTATGATGTCTTGTCCCACAACCGGCACCAACATCTCTACAGCATCGGCCGTTATTAAAGGAACCTTTTTCACAGACCCAAGAAAGACGTCTGCTTGTGTGATCTCGGTCCCTTCTGAAATGACTTCCCGAACAGCGAACTGCCGGAACGCCCAGTTGATAATCCGCTCCGCCTCTATGGATCGGGCTTTTTCGCTTTCTATCCCTGTAATGACAAAGATCACGCGCCGCCCGTCCTGCACAGCAGACCCAACAAGACCATAGCCCGCGTCTTGCGTATGCCCTGTTTTTAACCCATCGGCCCCGATTGCCAAGCGGAGGATTGGGTTTCTATTGCGTACATTAGCCGGCGCACGGCCATCAAAAAGAAATTCAGTTTCCGCATAATACCCATAATATTGTGGAAATACATCAATCAACCTTTGGGCGAGCCGCGCCAGATCACGCACAGACATCACATGTCCAGGCTCGGGCCAACCGCTGGCATTTTTGAACTGTGAGTGTGTAAGCCCAAGTTCTTTGGCGCGATACGTCATCAAGTCGGAAAAGCCATCTTCCGTCCCATCCGGAGAGAGCGCCTCGGCAAAGACAACAGAGGCATCATTGCCAGACAAAACGATTACACCACGGATCAGATCTTCCACACTGACGCGGTCGCGGGGATCGAGAAACATTGTCGATCCACCATAGCTGGACGCATGTGGACTGACCGGCAGAACCGTGTCGAGCGAAAGCCTGCCGTCCTCTAACGCCTCGAAAACCATATTGATGGTCATCAGTTTTGACATCGAAGCCGGCGGCAATGGAATGTCTGCTTGTTTAGCCAAAAGAACCTGACCCGTTCCATGGTCGATGACAATCGCAGCCTGTGCCGTCGTCTCAAATGTCGGTTGGGCAAAAAGCGCAAACGGGCCGCAGATAAAGGCCAGTAATCCTAAAATACCACGTGACAGATTTGACACAGTTCAGCTCTCCTCTGACGACAAAAAACAGCAGGCATTGCCGTCTTTGATCCTTAATTACTCACCGCATACGCATCCGTAAAGCCCAGGCCTTTAACAGTACGCAAGATGGATGCACGTTCCGAAACAGATTGTGCAGGACCAACGATAACCCGCCAAAATTCACGTTCCCGACTTGTTTGTTGCAGAACGCTTGGGGTTAGACCGTTGTTGCGCAACAACTGCTCGGTGTTGCGGGCGTTTTCCTCAATAGAGAAAATACCGATTTGAATATAGGGCGCGTTGAGAGAAGACGTCGGTTGTGGAACCGCCACAGGTTGTGGTGTAGGCGCATCAAGACTTGTGGCACTGATGTCTGTTTGAGACGCCGGCTCCCCATCGGCTGGCAGCACATCTTCAAGAGGGGGTACGAAAGACGGATCAGGCACCTGCTCACGCCGTAAGGCTACCACGGAAATCTCTGTGGGTTGACCAGGCAAAATATCAAGCTCAATTGCCGCATCAGAAGACAGTTGCAAGGGCGGGCCTGGATTTTCTCTTTCACGCTTGAAAAGCGCGCCAATCAAAAAGCGTCCGTTCTGGCTATTGCGCACAATCACCCGTTCCGGATCTGTCACGTCCGGGGCCGCCACCCAAACACCGCCCAGGGATGGACGTCCATCCCATAGGGCAAGATCGGTTGTGGAAAAGACCTCGGGCGCTTCGACATCACGCTCCACAAGGGGAACACCATCTGCGGATGTTATAGTTGCGTCTGCCTCCGCACCATTTTCTTGACCGGTTGTGAGTGTCTCACAAGCCGCCACAAATAGAGTGCATGTTCCGAGAAAACATACTTGTGCTATTCTCAATCCCATAACTGCTCCACACCGTTATTTTCTTTTCAAAATACTACCCGAGCAACAGGGGTTTGGAAAGCTATTGTATAGAGTTCGCACCCAAAAAATGATCACGATGAACATATTTCCGCGTATCACAACGTTTCTAGCAGCTGAGGAATCCGTGCTTTGAACTTAAAAAAACCAGCGGTGGCAAAAGGTAAAGCCGCCGCATCCCAACGGCGCAACTGTGGTTGCAGCGGCACGTCTGTCATTTCAGCAACCGCTTTCAAAATGTCTGTCGCAGGTCCAACAGGTGTGTACGGCAAGACAACCTGTTCCAGCCCGTTGTCTTCAATCCAGCCGCGCAGAGCATCTGCGGTTTCATATATGGCAACATCATGGCCGCACAATTCTGACAGACGGGTCGCGGTGTCGACAGCCAGAGCCTGTGTGAATGCGATGACCTGAGAGGACACAGGCAGGGGGGAGCGACCCTTTGGCGCGATCAAAATGGCACAAGCCTCGGGCCTTATTCGATCAAGCAGAAAATCGGCGGACAGATCATCTTCTGTGACCAGCAGCCCGGTTTTCAGATTGGGTTGAATAGGTGCACTTTCAGGCACAGGTTCAACCGTCGGTAGCGCAGGGGCTTGGCACGGTATAATCCGATCTACAGGTACAAGCTGATGCACAGGATTGGCGCGGCCTTGTGTATATTTCGCAATGTTGGCTGCACGCGCGGCATAGGTCTTGCCGGGTGTCTGAATGCCCGCAACCCAGCGCCAAGATAGGGTGTTCGATGCCGGATCACCATCAAGCAAATGACGCAGGAAAAAATCAGCCCCTAACACCCAGGGCAACCCCAGCGTAAAAATCCAAATAGACGCGAACCACATGCGTGCATGATTATGAAGATAGCCTGTTTGCACCAGCTCCTCTGCCCAATCGTCGAACCCATCAATCCCTGTTTTGCCTAGGCAAGCGTCTTCAAACCGCGCTCGTAATCCCGGCTCCGTCGCCAACCGATTTTGCGCTGCAGGCAACGCGGCAAGATATTGCTGCCAAACCCCAGGACGCCGCTCCAGCCAAGCTTTCCAATAACTGCGCCAGCACACTTCTTGCAGAAATTTTTCTGCCGTGTTGGCGGAGAATTGTGTCAGAACAGCCCTAGCCACCTCGGCCTCCGTGATCACGCGATGGCGGATATAAGGCGAGAGGCCACTCACATGCGGATGACCCGGCAGATCATAATTCCGCAACCGCGTATAATCTTTGCCAGACTGAGGAATAAACGCCTCAAGCCGTGCAAGAGCCGCTTGACGGGTGGGAGAGAAAAGATGAGGCGTGTCTTTCATATCACGCGAATTAGATCACATGTTCCGTTTGACCAGGCTTAGGCTGTGACATCATGATTGTAGAGCCAAGCGTAGCGCAGAAGCATAGCACTTGGCGCGATTGCATCCACAATGCGCAAACCTTTATGGGCGGTCCACCTCGATAGGCCCCGCAAGTGATAGTTCTTGGCATTGGCATTGGCGGCTGCAATCGCACGGTGCGCACGTGCTTTGCGCAGGGTTTCGTATCGGCAAAACGCCTCCGTTACACTTGAGGTTTCGCTCAGCACACGGGTCAATACCCAAGCGTCTTCCAAGGCAAGAACAGCCCCCTGCGCCAAAAAGGGCAACGTTGGATGCGCGGCGTCCCCGAGCAGTACAAGCTTTCCAAACGACCACTGCGCAGCGACAGGATGGCGAAACAGACCCCAGGTGTGTACCTGTTCAACTTTGTCCAAAAGTGCTGCAAGATCAGAATGGACCATTGCAAAGCGTTGACGAAAGGCATTGGGATCAGCTTGCTGAACCCAGCTTTCTTCTGTCCAGGCATCCCGTTCTTCAACCGCGATAACGTTCGTGATCGTACCCCCTCTTAAGGGGTAGGTCACGATATGGCCGCCGGGCAATACATGCACTTGAGATTCTGAAGGGTGCGAATCCACAGACACGACTGCGCGCCAAGCCACTTGGCTTGTAAAGAAAGGGCTGCTGTGCCCAAGCACCTGGTGTCGACACACAGAGTGGAGACCATCGGCCCCAATGATCACATTGGCCTGATGGGGTTGCGCTTCAGGAAGATATATTGTCCCAGTGTCCGCCGCAATCGCAGATACCTTCGCGTTTAAGGTGATTTGAACGCCCAAAGCGATGGCGCGTTTGTAAAGCGTTTCAATGAGATCGGCACGGTGACACAGCCAAAATCCAGGAACCGCAGGAAGCTTTATTCGCAATACGCGGCGCCCGGTGAGACCGTCCCGCAGGTGCACAGCTTCTGACCGTTGACCTGGTGGGGCCATACCAAGCGCCCTGAGCACCCGGACCCCATTGGGGCTGATCTGTATCCCAGCACCGATTTC
The DNA here is from genome assembly GCA_963922715.1 of uncultured Thalassobacter sp. Lineage (GTDB taxonomy): Bacteria > Pseudomonadota > Alphaproteobacteria > Rhodobacterales > Rhodobacteraceae > CAWUJT01. Next base: position 691 of record CAWUJT010000047.1, on the reverse strand, counting down.
TGCGATCGCTGGCGATTGCTCAAACACGCGAACTTGAGCCCCATTTTGGGCCAGGGCTACGGCCGCGGCCAGCCCACCGATGCCGCCCCCGATAATGGAAACATTCAGATCTGCCCGTGCCATGAAATATCGGTTATGCCACCATGGTCAGAGTTTCCAGAGGCGGCCCCCAAAAGACCGGGCTTAATCGTCACGATGGACTTTCTCGCGCCGCTCGTGACGCTCTTGCGCCTCAAGGCTGAGTGTGGCGATTGGGCGTGCATCCAATCGTTTCAAGCTAATCGGCTCACCGGTGACTTCACAATAACCATATTCGCCGTCTTCGATCCGCCGCAACGCAGAGTCAATCTTGGAGATGAGCTTGCGCTGTCTGTCCCGCGTGCGCAACTCTAACGCCCGGTCCGTTTCTTCAGAGGCGCGATCCGCAATATCCGGGATATTCCGCGTGCCATCTTGCAGCCCTTCGATGGTCGACGCGGTTTCATGCAACAAATCGTGTTTCCACGTCAGCAATTTCCGACGGAAATATTCAAGCTGACGATCATTCATAAAGGGCTCATCCTCTGCGGGACGATAGTCGTCGGGGAGAAAAATCTCGGCTTTCATGGTCGTGTCCTCGATGCCGTTTGTCTGGTACATTATGGCGTCTGTCATTCTTTTGGCGCTCCTTGCCGCTGCGATAACGGAATGC
>CAWUJT010000046.1:0-17439 GCA_963922715.1 uncultured Thalassobacter sp. | reverse complement strand
CGGAGTGGTCCATGGCCCTGACAAATCCTTTGCGCTTTATCGAACAAACGCGCGCCGAAGTCTCCAAGATCGTCTGGCCCGGGCGGCGTGAATTGGTGCTGACCTCGGTGATGGTGTTCATCATGGCCGTGCTGGTCACACTTTTCTTTTTCCTTGTCGATCTTGGCATCCGCACCGGGCTTGAGGCGCTGCTCAACGCGCTGTTGGGGTAAACCCTTGAATTACGGCGCGCAGCCTTCTAAACCGGCATCCTGAAAACCAAGGCCTGTGATTCTTCTCACGGCCGCGTCACATGAGCAGACTTTGGGCCGCTGGAGCCCGAAATGAGGGTAACACATCCATGGCAAAACGATGGTATTCCGTATCGGTGCTTTCGAACTTTGAAAAGCGTATCGCGCAACAGATCAAAACGGCGGTCGAAGAAAATGGTTTGCAAGACCAGATCGAAGACGTGATCGTGCCCACCGAAGAAGTGCTGGAAATTCGCCGGGGCAAGAAGGTCACGACAGAGCGGCGGTTTATGCCCGGATATGTGTTGGTACGGATGGAAATGTCGGATGAAGGCTATCACCTGATCAACTCGATCAACCGCGTCACGGGCTTTCTGGGCCCCCAAGGCAAACCGATGCCAATGCGCGATGCAGAGGTCCAAGCCATTCTTGGAAGGGTCCAAGAAGGCGAAGCTGCGCCGCGCAACCTTATCACCTTTGAGATTGGCGAGACGGTGAATGTAACAGACGGACCGTTTGAGGGTTTTTCCGGCGCTGTGGAAGGTGTCGATGACGAGGCGCAAAGCCTGAAAGTCTCTGTGTCGATCTTTGGACGTTCAACACCCGTGGAGTTGAAGTACACGCAGGTGATGAAATCAAGTTAAACCGCTGGCCTACATTGACAGGGCACAGACGTGGAATTTTTGCATATTGGGCTTGTTATTTCAGAAGATTAGGTCCAAATGCCCAAGATGTTTTAGGTCCAAAGACTTGAGACACTTATCGTGGGAGGTAGGCTGCACGCGCGCAGCACATCGGACCACGCCACATAAACCGCCGTGGATCGCGTTCCATGGCCGATGGAAAGGAAACAGCCGATGGCAAAAAAGCTGGCCGGCACAATGAAGCTGCAGGTTCCTGCAGGCCAAGCCAACCCAAGCCCCCCCGTTGGTCCCGCATTGGGACAAAGGGGCATAAACATCATGGAATTTTGTAAGGCGTTCAATGCCAAGACCCAAGATATGGAGCCTGGCGCCCCCTGTCCGACCGTGATCACCTACTATCAAGACAAGTCTTTCACCATGGACATCAAAACGCCGCCTGCGTCCTACTACCTCAAGAAAGCTGCAGGGTTGAAGAACGTTGGCAAGCGCAACCGTCCGCGCGGGGCAGAAAACCCTGGGCGGGAGACCGTGGCCACGATCACACCTGCGCAACTCAAGGAAATCGCTGAGGCGAAGATGAAAGATCTGAATGCCAACGATGTCGAAGGGGCGATGCAGATCATCCTTGGGTCAGCGAAATCTATGGGCATAGAGGTGAAATAAGATGGCAAAGCTTGGAAAAAGAACCCGCTCCGCCCGGGACGCTATGGCTGGAAAAGAGAACGTCAGCGTCGAAGAAGCCGTCACCTTGGTCAAGTCCAATGCCTCGGCCAAATTCGACGAGACCGTTGAGATTGCGATGTGCCTGGGTGTTGATCCCCGTCATGCGGATCAAATGGTGCGCGGCGTTGTCAGCCTGCCCAATGGAACGGGCAAATCTTTGCGCGTGGCGGTTTTTGCACGCGGCCCAAAAGCCGACGAAGCCAAAGAGGCTGGTGCAGACATCGTTGGGGCCGAGGATTTGATGGAAACGATCCAAGGCGGGACCATCGCGTTTGACCGCTGCATCGCGACCCCTGACATGATGCCGATTGTGGGGCGCTTGGGCAAAATCCTCGGGCCACGGAACCTGATGCCAAACCCCAAGGTTGGCACAGTGACCATGGATGTGGCCAAAGCCGTCCAAGATGCCAAGGGCGGACAAGTGCAATTCAAGGTCGAAAAGGCGGGTGTGGTGCATGCTGGTGTCGGCAAAGCCTCGTTCGAGGAAGGCAAACTCACAGAAAACATCCGCGCCTTTGTCGATGCCGTGGCCAAAGCCAAACCGGCCGGGGCTAAGGGGGCCTATATGAAAAAGATCGCCCTCAGCTCAACCATGGGCCCTGGTGTGACTGTATCTGTGGAAAGTGCCACGGGCAATTAAGTTCACCCAAGTCAAGAAATGAAAAGGCGGCGCATTGCGCTGCCTTTTTACGTCAGGATTTTTTCGGCCCGACGGGTTTGGTATAACCTCCAAACAAACGCGATCAGGAAGAAACCTGTCAAAACCAAGACGATTGTTGGCGCGGGCGCGCTGTCAATCCAAAAGCTTGTGTATATGCCGATCAAGACAGACAAAAGACACACAAGGACAGACAGCCAAAGCATCCGTCCCAGATTGGGATGGATGAGGTACGCAATCGCCCCAGGCGCGATCAAAAGAGCAATCGCCAGGATCAACCCCACCGCCGTCAGTGTGGCCACGATGGTCAATGAGAGGACGGACAACAGGCCGTAATGCAGGCCAGAGACCCAAAGCCCGCTGGCTTGTGCCTGGGCAGGGTCGAAACTCATCAGAGCAAAGTCTTTGCGCAGGACGATGAGACATGCACTTACACTCAGCGCAATCGTCCCAGCCAGCCAGAGGTCGGACTTTGAAACGCCTAAGATGTTGCCAAACAGGATATGATCCAGATGAAGCCCGGTGTCCAGCGCCACAAACATCACAACGCCCAGGCCAAACATGCCTGAAAAGACCACACCCATAATCGTGTCCGCTTTGACCCGGCTGTTCTGGGCCAGATAGCCAGAGGCCACGGCACAGATCATGCCCGCGACAAACGCCCCCACCACAAGCGGCAACCCCACCACATAGGCCACCACAATGCCTGGCAGCACAGAGTGGCTGACCGCATCGCCCATCAAAGCCCAGCCTTTGATCACCAAAAAGCACGACAACAAGGCCGTTGGCACAGCGATGATCAGCCCGATCAAAAACGCATGTTGCATAAACGGCAACTGAAAGGGCAGCAGAAGGCTTTCAAGTGTCATGGCGATCCTTCCAGAGCCCTGCGCGCTTTCGCCTTCGCCGCCCAAAGCCCGTGTTTCGGTGCAAACAAGAAAGCTGCAAGAAACACCAAGGTCTGCAGCACGACAATCACACCGCCTGTCGCCCCATCCAGAAAATAACTGATATACGCACCAATGAAACTTGTGAGGGCTCCGATAGCGACGGAACAGATCAAAAGCCGTGGAAATTTGTCAAACAAAAGATATGCCGTGGCCCCAGGGGTCACGACAAGCGCAATCACCAAAAAAGCACCAACCGTCTGCAATGCCGCCACAACAGAGGCCGAGAGTAACACAAAAAACACCAGTTTCAAAATATCGGGCCGCAATCCAATCGAACGCGCGTGGTTTTCATCGAAGAACACCACCATGAGGTCCTTCCATTTGGCGCTCAAAACCACCAAAGAAAGGCCACCGATCAAGACAAGCTGCAGCGTATCGGACGGAGAAATAGCCAGAATATTGCCCATGGTGATGGTTTGCACCGACACAGAAATCGGATTGAGCGAAATCATAAACAGCCCGAGGCCAAAAAACGACGTAAAGATCAACCCAATGATCACATCGACCTTGAGGCCTGACCGCTCACTGAGAAACAGCATCGCGCCAGCGGCCAGTCCTCCGGCGAAAAACGCCCCCAACGCAAAGGGAAGTCCCAAAAGGTAAGCGCCCGCCACACCCGGGACGACAGAATGCGCCAGCGCGTCGCCGATCAAGGACCATCCCTTCAACATCAAATAGGCCGACAGGAACGCACACACACCACCCACAAGGGCCGAGACCCCCATCGCCGTTGTCATATAGGCATAAGAAAAGGGCTCCAGAAGCACGGTCATTCCGTGCCCTCCGTGGTGCGGGTCTTATCCCCATATTGGACAAAGGGGCGTTCATCATCAGTTAGAATTGACAGAGTACGGGCATCTTCATCGTCATGCAGGTCGGTGCCGGACAGGGTGAAGTGGCGCAATACACCGCCAAAGGCAGCGGCGAGATTTTCATGGGTGAAAACCTCATCAGTTGGGCCATGGTTCAAAACGGTATTCTTCACCAGAATGGTCCGGTCGCAAAACTCCGGCACAGAGCCGAGGTTATGGGTGGACACAAGCATGACCCGCCCCTCGTCACGCATATCTTTCAACAGCGTAATAATCTGTGCCTCGGTTTTGACATCAACGCCTGTAAAGGGTTCATCCAGCAAGATCACTTGACCATTTTGCGCCAGCGCGCGGGCCAGAAAAACCCGCTTGCGCTGCCCGCCGGATAATTCTCCGATCTGACGCTTGCGATAGGTCTCCATCCCAACCCGTGCAAGCGCGTCCTCAACGGCGGTGTGATCCTGCGCGCGCGGACGGCGCAACCATCCCATGTGACCATACCGCCCCATCATCACCACATCTTCAACTAAGATTGGAAAGTCCCAATCGACCTCTTCCGATTGCGGCACATAAGCCACCAAGTTTTTGCGCAGCGCGGAACGCACCGACTGGCCCAGGATGGCAATCTCGCCTTTGGCGGTTGGAATAAATCCCATAATCGCCTTGAAAAGTGTCGATTTGCCCGCCCCATTGACGCCAACAAGCGCTGTGACTGTGCCGCGGGGGATGGCAAAACTTGCGTCACGCAAAGCGGTATGTCCATTGCGATAGGTGACAGTGACACCCCTTGCGCAGAGGCCCGAGGCGTCTTGATCCATGTTATCGCACTCCGGTCAATCCTTGCACCACTGTCTGCGATGTGACCTTGAGCAGGTCAAGATAGGTGGGCACAGGACCATCTGCTATACTTAGACTGTCAACGTAGAGAACACCGCCATACGTGGCGTCTGTTTCCCGCGCCACCTGCTCCGCAGGGGCAGAGTTGACAGTGCTTTCACAAAAGACAACGGGAATGTCGTGTGTGCGCACCCCTTCGATCACTGCGCGCACCTGTTGGGGGGTGCCCACTTGGTCTGCATTCATCGGCCAGAGATAAAGCTCATTCAAGCCAAAATCCCGTGCCAGATAACTGAACGCGCCTTCACAGGTTACCAGCCAGCGTTGCGCAGCAGGGATTTGCGAAATCTGGTCCCGCAAAGGCCCAACTGTTACGGAGATCTTCGCCTTATAGCGATCTGCATTTTGCGCATAGACCTCCGCATTGTCGGGATCGTGCAGTGTCAAGGCCGCCGCGATATTGTCCACATACACCAAAGCATTGTCGAGCCCCATCCACGCATGGGGGTTGGGCAACCCTTCATAAGCGCCACGGGAAATCGATATCGGCTCAATCCCTTCGCTGAGCGTGACGGACGGCACAGCCCCAAGATTAGACAGGAATTGTTCAAACCACAGCTCCAGATTGAGCCCGTTCCACAAGATCACATCTGCATCAAGCGCACGCACGATATCTTGGGGGGTGGGCGAATACCCATGAATTTCGGCCCCCGGTTTGGTGATCGAGACCACCTCGGCCGCATCACCGGCCACGTTTTGCGCCATATCTGCCAGAACGGTGAACGTGGTGACAACCTTGATCGGCTCATTGGCAACCGCGAACCCTGGAAACACCACCAGAATAATCTTCAGCACAAACCGCATTATCATCCCCTTAATTTGTTAGGATTTAAATGTATTTTTGTTATAAGATGTCAACGGCATTCGTTTTGAATCTTTTCAAACCCTGTCCGATTGTATAAACGGAAATTCGGTGAATAATTGATTCGCCTTAACTGTCCGAGACGGCGGGTGGCCTTGGCCATAAATCCTGTCTGAGATAGGAAAAGGCACATCAGCCTGGCACTTGATTAATAAGTGCCCTGCTATGATGCGTTCCTTCGGACCCGCGTGTCGGGGCCAAAATGGTTCCGGCGCTAAATGAGCCGGAGGGAACATCCCTCCAAACTTGGAGTGAAACTGTGGATAGAGCCCAGAAAGAGAAAGTGGTCGAGGAACTTGGCCAAATCTTTGAAAGCTCTGGCGTCGTAGTGGTTAGCCGCTATGAGGGGATGACAGTTGCAGAAATGCAGGACTTGCGCGCGCAAATGCGCGAGGCAGGTGGATCCGTGCGTGTTGCCAAGAACAGGCTTGCCAAGATTGCCCTTCAGGGTTTGCCGTGTGCCAGCATCGCAGACCATCTGACCGGCATGACCGTTCTCGCCTACTCCGAAGATCCTGTGGCTGCGGCCAAGGTAGCGGAGAAATACGCCAAGGATAATCCAAAACTGGATATTCTGGGCGGCGCTATGGGTGAGACGACATTGGACCGTGCTGGTGTTAAGGCCGTCTCTGAGATGCCTTCGCGTGAAGAGCTGATTGCTTCGATCGTGGGCTGCATTGGAGCACCTGCTGCAAACATCGCGGGGGCTATTGGCGCACCTGCTGCAAACATCGCAAGCCTTCTTTCGACCATCGAAGAGAAGGCCGCATAATGCTTGTCATCCTGTCGTGCGGATATCGCGACGTTGGAACACATTTAGGAAATGGAAAACAGAAACATGGCTGATCTAAAAAAACTCGCGGAAGAGATTGTGGGTTTGACCCTTCTCGAAGCACAAGAACTAAAAACAATCCTCAAGGACGAATATGGCATCGAACCCGCCGCGGGCGGAGCTGTGATGATGGCTGGTCCCGCAGGCGGTGATGCCGGCGGTGCTGCCGCGGAAGAGCAAACCGAATTTGACGTCATCCTCAAAGCTGCAGGCGGTGAGAAGATCAAAGTGATCAAAGAAGTTCGCGCCATCACAGGTCTTGGCCTCAAAGAAGCTAAAGAGCTTGTCGAAGCGGGCGGCAAAGCCGTGAAAGAGGGCGTCGACAAGGCCGAGGCCGAAGAGATCAAAGGCAAGCTTGAAGCTGTCGGTGCTGAAGTCGAATTGAAGTAATATCTGATCTGATAAACAGATTATGAAAATTTGCAAGTTTCGGGGTTGCACCCGAGACTTGCTTATCCTATGTGAATGGAATGCTCAAAACATGACATTTACGGGATAGGTTTATCGGGCGGAGGCGCGGCCCTGGGAAGCTGTGTCAGGCATGGTCCAAATCTTTTCCTTTCGCATGTCCGGTCGTGGTTCCCCGCCCACGTCTGGTCGCGAAACAGACACAGGCGCGCATCTTAAATGGTACAGACTTACGCAGGCACAAAGCGTATTCGCAAATTCTATGGTAAAATCGATGAGGTTCTGGAGATGCCGAACCTTATCGCAGTTCAAAAAAGCTCTTACGACTTATTCCTGAACTCTGGTGACCAGGATCACCCCTTGGATGGTGAAGGCATAATGGGGGTTTTTCAATCGGTCTTTCCGATCCAAGACTACAATGAGACATCTGTTTTGGAGTTTGTGAAATACGAGCTTGAGAAGCCAAAGTATGATGTGGAGGAATGTCAGCAACGCGACATGACGTATTCAGCCCCTTTGAAGGTGACCCTGCGGTTGATTGTTTTTGATGTTGATGAAGATACTGGCGCGCGCTCTGTCAAGGATATCAAAGAGCAAGATGTGTTCATGGGGGATATGCCACTGATGACCCCAAATGGCACTTTTGTTGTCAATGGAACCGAGCGGGTGGTTGTCAGCCAGATGCACCGCAGCCCTGGCGTGTTTTTTGATCACGACAAAGGCAAAACCCATACCTCAGGCAAGCTTCTATTTGCCTGTCGCATTATTCCCTACCGCGGCTCTTGGTTGGATTTTGAATTCGACGCCAAAGACATCGTGTCTGCACGGATTGACCGCCGTAGAAAACTGCCAGTCACAACGCTGTTGTATGCGCTAGGGCTCGATCAAGAAGAGATCATGAAAACCTATTATGATACGGTTTCTTACAAGCTTGAAAAAAATCGTGGCTGGGTCACAAAGTTTTTCCCCGAACGCGTCCGTGGCACACGCCCGAGCTTTGACTTGATCGACGCTGCCACCGGCGAAGTGATCTCAGAGCAAGGTAAGAAAATAACACCACGGACTGTTAAGAAAATCATTGATGAGGGCAAAATTACCGAACTTTTGGTCCCCTTCGATCATATCATCGGGAAATTCGTTGCCGAAGACATCATCAATGAAGAGACCGGCGCGATCTATGTCGAAGCTGGGGATGAATTAACTTGGGAAATCGACAAAAATGGTGAGGTCTCGGGCGGAACGCTCAAAGAGCTGTTAGATGCTAGCATCACCGATATTCCAGTTTTGGATATCGATAATGTCAATGTTGGCCCGTATATCCGCAACACCATGGCGAGTGACAAAAACATCAGTCGCGACACCGCCCTGATGGATATCTACCGGGTGATGCGCCCGGGGGAGCCGCCCACCGTTGAAGCAGCTTCTGCACTCTTTGACACCTTGTTTTTTGACGCCGAGCGGTATGATCTCTCCGCCGTTGGGCGCGTCAAGATGAATATGCGCCTTGATCTCGATGCACCCGATACGATGCGCACCTTACGACGTGAAGATATTATGGCCTGTGTTAAGGCTTTGGTGGACTTGCGCGATGGTAAGGGCGAAGTGGACGATATCGACCACCTCGGCAACCGCCGCGTGCGATCTGTCGGTGAGTTGATGGAGAACCAATACCGTGTCGGTCTTCTCCGCATGGAGCGCGCCATCAAAGAACGCATGGGATCGGTGGAAATTGATACCGTCATGCCGCAAGATTTGATCAACGCAAAACCCGCCGCCGCGGCTGTGCGTGAATTTTTCGGCTCCTCTCAACTCAGCCAGTTTATGGACCAAACCAACCCACTGTCCGAAGTAACCCACAAACGCCGCTTGTCCGCGCTTGGACCGGGTGGCTTAACGCGTGAGCGCGCCGGGTTTGAAGTGCGCGACGTCCATGCCACGCATTATGGTCGGATGTGCCCGATTGAAACGCCGGAAGGGCCGAACATTGGGTTGATCAACTCGCTGGCTACATTTGCCCGTGTCAACAAGTATGGGTTCATTGAAACCCCTTACCGAAGGGTTGTGGACCGCCAGGTCACCGAGGAAGTGACCTACATGTCCGCTACCGAAGAACAGCGCCACGTTGTTGCCCAAGCCAATGCCAAACTCGATGAAGACAATCGCTTCGTCAATGATTTGGTCTCAACACGACAATCGGGCGAATACTTGCTTGCCCCGTCAGAGAATGTGGACCTGATCGACGTTAGCCCGAAACAGTTGGTCTCTGTTGCCGCAGCCCTCATTCCATTCCTTGAGAATGATGACGCAAACCGCGCTTTGATGGGGTCCAACATGCAGCGTCAGGCTGTGCCTTTGCTGAAGGCGGATGCCCCTTTCGTGGGCACGGGTATGGAATCGATTGTTGCCAAGGATTCCGGCGCGGCGGTGGCCGCAAAGCGCGGCGGCGTGATTGATCAGGTGGATGCAGAACGCATCGTTGTGCGCGCAACAGAAGACCTCGAACTGGGGGATGCAGGCGTGGATATTTACCGCATGCGCAAATTCCAGCGTTCAAACCAAAACACTTGTATTAACCAGCGCCCCTTGGTGAAGGTGGGCGATCAAGTGAAAAAGGGGGAAGTGATCGCCGATGGGCCTTCGACTGATCTGGGAGAATTGGCTTTAGGAAAAAACGTCGTTGTCGCCTTCATGCCGTGGAATGGGTATAATTATGAGGACTCTATCCTGATCTCTGAACGTGTGGCACGCGATGACGTGTTCACGTCGATCCATATCGAAGAATTCGAAGTGGCGGCCCGGGACACAAAGCTTGGGCCAGAGGAAATCACCCGCGACATCCCAAATGTTGGCGAGGAAGCGTTACGCAACCTCGATGAAGCCGGGATCGTTTACATCGGGGCCGATGTAGAACCCGGTGACATTCTGGTCGGGAAAATCACGCCAAAAGGTGAAAGCCCAATGACGCCGGAGGAAAAGCTCCTACGCGCCATCTTTGGAGAGAAGGCTTCCGACGTGCGGGACACTTCATTGCGTGTCAAACCCGGCGATTTTGGCACAGTTGTGGAAGTGCGCGTCTTCAATCGCCACGGTATCGAAAAAGATGAACGTGCCTTGCAGATCGAACGGGAGCAAGTTGAAAACCTGGCCCGTGACCGCGATGACGAGCTGGCGATTCTCGACCGCAACATCTACGCGCGTCTCAAAGGAATGTTGTCAGGTAAAACCGCTGTCAAAGGCCCCAAAGGCGTCAAATCCGGCTCGACAATCACCGAAGAACTGCTGGAGATGCTCAGCCGCGGGCAATGGTGGCAACTCGCCCTTGAAGAAGAGGCGGAAGCAGCCCAGGTTGAAGCGCTGCACGCACAATATGAAGTGCAAAAACGCGCCTTGGATGCACGCTTTGACGACAAAGTCGAGAAGGTGCGCCGTGGCGATGATTTGCCACCGGGTGTGATGAAAATGGTAAAGGTTTTCATCGCCGTGAAACGCAAATTGCAGCCTGGCGACAAAATGGCCGGACGCCACGGCAACAAAGGGGTGATTTCCCGCGTTGTGCCGATGGAGGATATGCCGTTCCTGGCCGATGGTACGCCTGTTGACTTTGTGCTGAACCCCTTAGGGGTGCCCAGCCGTATGAACGTTGGCCAAATCCTTGAAACCCATATGGGCTGGGCCGCCCGTGGATTGGGCCTACACGTTGAGGAGGCTTTACAAGACTATCGTCTTGTTGGCGATCTGACACCGGTTACAGATGCTTTGAAAATTGTCTATGGTGAGGATACCTACAACGACGCATTCTCCGATATGAATGAGGCGCAGCTTTTGGAAGCTGCGGAAAACGTTACCCGCGGTGTTCCAATCGCAACGCCTGTATTCGACGGCGCGAAAGAGAGCGATGTCAATGAAGCTTTGACGCGCGCCGGGTTTGATACATCGGGCCAGTCCGATCTGTTTGATGGGCGTACGGGTGAAAAATTTGAACGCCCTGTTACCGTAGGTGTGAAATATCTGCTAAAGCTGCATCACCTGGTGGATGATAAAATCCATGCGCGTTCAACCGGGCCTTACAGTCTTGTGACGCAGCAACCCCTGGGCGGCAAAGCACAGTTTGGTGGCCAGAGGTTTGGCGAGATGGAGGTTTGGGCGCTTGAGGCTTACGGTGCTGCTTATACTCTCCAAGAGATGCTGACGGTGAAATCAGACGATGTAGCCGGACGCACCAAGGTTTATGAAGCCATCGTCCAGGGCGATAACAATTTTGAAGCCGGCATTCCGGAAAGTTTCAATGTGCTTGTTAAAGAGGTGCGCGGTTTGGGGCTCAATATGGAACTCCTGGATACGGAGGAAGATGAGTGAGACCAGCAATCTTATGCGCACCTGTAACACCATTGGATGGGCTTACACACTCAAATGGTGTCACACCAAAGGAATTAAGAAATGGATGACGAAACCCGAAAACGTTTCGACACGCTAGATCGGCAGCTGCAAGCCATTGTCTCAAGGCTTGATCAACAAGACATAGGGCATGAACGCCTCATGGGTAAAATAGATCGGCTGAGCGTACTGTCTCGCGCCGGGGAAGATACCATGACATCGCTGGATGCTCTGTCCTGCCATGTCACAAAAATTGAAGCTGCATTGCGCGACCGAATCTGAAAGGATCTGCAATGAACCAAGAACTCACAAACAACCCGTTTAACCCTGTCACCCCTGCAAAGGTGTTTGACGAAATCAAAGTCTCGCTCGCATCGCCTGAACGTATTTTGAGCTGGTCTTATGGTGAGATTAAAAAGCCCGAAACTATCAACTATCGGACGTTCAAACCTGAACGCGACGGGCTGTTTTGTGCGCGTATTTTTGGGCCAATCAAGGATTACGAATGCCTTTGCGGTAAATATAAGCGGATGAAATATCGCGGCGTTGTCTGTGAGAAATGTGGTGTTGAGGTCACACTGCAAAAGGTCCGGCGGGAGCGTATGGGCCACATCGAACTGGCCAGTCCCGTGGCGCATATTTGGTTCTTGAAATCTCTGCCTTCCCGCATCGCCCTTATGCTCGATATGACGTTGCGTGATATCGAACGCATTCTCTATTTTGAAAACTATGTTGTGATCGAGCCGGGGCTCACAGACCTCATATACGGGCAACTGATGTCTGAAGAAGAATTTATGGATGCGCAAGACGCTTATGGCATGGACGCCTTCACCGCCAACATCGGTGCAGAGGCTATTCGCGAAATGCTGGCCAATATCGACCTAGAGGCCGAGGCTACACAACTGCGGGAAGACTTGAAAGAAGCCACCGGCGAATTGAAGCCCAAGAAAATCATCAAACGGCTGAAAATTATTGAGAGTTTCTTGGAGTCCGGCAATCGCCCAGAATGGATGATCCTGACCGTCATTCCCGTCATTCCACCAGAACTACGGCCCTTGGTGCCTTTGGACGGGGGGCGTTTTGCCACCTCCGATCTGAATGATCTCTATCGTCGTGTGATCAACCGGAACAATCGTCTTAAGCGTTTGATCGAACTGCGAGCGCCCGATATCATTGTGCGCAACGAAAAGCGGATGTTGCAAGAATCTGTCGATGCGTTGTTTGACAACGGTCGTCGCGGCCGGGTGATCACAGGGACAAACAAACGTCCTCTTAAATCGCTTTCCGATATGCTCAAGGGCAAGCAAGGGCGTTTCCGCCAGAACCTGTTGGGCAAGCGCGTCGATTTCTCTGGCCGGTCTGTGATTGTGACCGGGCCAGAGCTTAAATTGCATCAATGTGGGCTGCCAAAGAAAATGGCGCTCGAACTTTTCAAGCCATTTATCTACTCTCGGCTGGAGGCCAAGGGGCTCAGTTCCACAGTGAAGCAAGCCAAAAAGCTGGTTGAAAAAGAACGTCCAGAGGTCTGGGACATCTTGGATGAAGTGATCCGCGAGCATCCGGTTCTTTTAAACCGTGCGCCGACGCTGCACCGCCTAGGCATCCAAGCGTTTGAACCTATGCTTATTGAAGGTAAGGCTATCCAGTTGCATCCACTCGTCTGTTCCGCCTTCAATGCGGATTTTGACGGGGATCAAATGGCCGTGCATGTGCCGCTTTCGCTTGAAGCGCAACTTGAGGCACGTGTTTTGATGATGTCTACGAACAACGTCCTTTCACCTGCCAACGGGGCGCCGATTATCGTTCCCTCGCAAGACATGATCTTGGGTCTCTATTACGTGACGCTTATGCGTGAAGGTATGAAGGGGGAAGGCATGGCGTTTGGCTCCATCGAAGAGGTGGAACACGCCCTGGCGGCAAAACAAGTCCATTTACACGCAAAGATCACAGCGCGGATTAAGCAAATCGACGACGAAGGGAACGAAATCTTCAAGCGGTTTGAGACAACACCAGGTCGGATTCGCTTAGGCAGTCTTTTGCCTTTGAATGCAAAAGCGCCGTTTGATTTGGTCAACCAGCTTTTGCGCAAAAAAGACGTTCAGCGCGTAATCGACACAGTTTATCGCTACTGTGGTCAGAAAGAGAGTGTCATTTTCTGCGATCAGATTATGTCCTTAGGATTCAGAGAAGCATTCCGCGCTGGCATCAGTTTTGGCAAAGACGACATGGTCATCCCAGATCAAAAATGGGTTATCGTTGATGATACACGTGAACAGGTCAAGGATTTTGAACAGCAGTATATGGATGGCCTGATCACTCAGGGCGAAAAATACAATAAAGTTGTCGATGCTTGGGCAAAATGTAATGACAAGGTTACCGATGCCATGATGTCGACCATTTCCGACTCCGGGAAAGATGCGGATGGTGCTCAGAAAGAGCCGAACTCGGTTTATATGATGGCCCATTCTGGTGCCCGTGGTTCCGTCACCCAGATGAAGCAACTGGGGGGCATGCGCGGGCTCATGGCAAAACCCAATGGAGATATTATTGAGACACCCATCATCTCAAACTTCAAAGAAGGTTTGACGGTTCTAGAGTATTTCAATTCCACCCATGGGGCACGCAAAGGTCTGTCTGACACGGCCCTGAAAACCGCAAACTCTGGATACCTTACACGACGTCTTGTTGACGTAGCACAAGATTGCATCGTGCGTATCCCTGACTGCGGAACTGAAAAATCCATCACGGCGGAAGCGGCTGTCAATGACGGCGAAGTGGTGTCTTCCCTCAGTGAACGTGTTTTGGGACGGGTCGCTGCGGAAGATGTTATCACCCCAGGTGAGGCTCATATTATTGTGAAAAAAGGCGATCTCATTGATGAGCACAAAGCCGATGCGATTGAAAATGCTGGTGTTGCTTCTGTACGGATACGTTCTCCATTGACATGCGAAGCCGAAGAGGGCGTTTGTGCAGTCTGCTATGGACGTGATCTGGCGCGCGGGACATTGGTTAATATTGGTGAAGTGGTGGGTATTATTGCCGCACAATCGATTGGTGAACCAGGAACCCAGCTGACCATGCGCACATTCCACATCGGAGGTGTTGCCCAAGGGGGACAACAAAGTTTCCTGGAGGCGTCCACCGATGGGGTCGTTGCATATCGCAATGCCAACATACTCAAAAACGCCAATGGTGAGATCATCGTGATGGGTCGTAATATGCAATTGGCGATCATGGATGGCGATGGTGCGGAACGAGCCAGCCATAAACTTGGTTATGGCTCTAAACTACATGTGAATGATGGTGTTCAGGTGGCGCGTGGTGACAAGCTATTTGAATGGGACCCCTACACCTTGCCAATTATTGCTGAAAAAGCTGGGACCGTAAAGTTTGTCGATCTTCATGCTGGGATTTCTGTGCGGGATGAAACCGACGATGCCACGGGCATGACACAAAAAATTGTCACGGACTGGCGGTCTGCACCACGCGGCAGTGATCTCAAACCCGAAATTATCCTTTTGGATGGCGAGGGTGAGCCTGTGCGCAATGACGCTGGCAATCCAGTCAGCTATGCGATGTCTGTTGACGCCATTCTCTCTGTTGAAGACAGTCAAGCGATCCAAGCTGGGGACGTCATCGCCCGTATCCCGCGTGAAGGCGCCAAGACCAAGGATATCACTGGTGGTCTGCCGCGTGTGGCGGAATTGTTCGAAGCACGCCGCCCCAAAGACCATGCGATCATCGCTGAAGTTGATGGGTATGTGAGATATGGCCGCGACTATAAAAATAAGCGGCGTATTTCGATCATTCCTACAGATGAAAGCCGTGAACCTGTTGAATACATGGTACCCAAAGGCAAGCATATCCCCGTGGCAGAAGGCGACTTTGTACAGAAGGGCGATTATATCATGGATGGGAACCCTGCCCCGCATGATATTTTACGGATCATGGGAATTGAGGCTTTAGCTGATTATCTCATCAATGAAGTCCAAGATGTGTACCGCTTGCAAGGTGTGAAAATCAACGACAAGCACATAGAGGTGATTGTGCGCCAGATGCTGCAAAAATGGGAAATCATTGATAGCGGCGATACAACCCTTTTGAAGGGAGAGCATGTGGACAAGGCAGAGTTTCTCGCAGCCAATGACAAGGCCGAGACGCGTGGCGGGCGCCCCGCAACTGGCGAACCTATTCTTCTTGGTATCACCAAAGCATCTTTACAGACGCGTTCATTTATTTCGGCCGCTTCTTTCCAAGAAACCACACGTGTGCTGACCGAGGCCTCGGTGCAAGGTAAGAAAGATAAACTTGTTGGTCTTAAGGAAAACGTCATCGTCGGACGCCTGATCCCTGCGGGAACAGGGGGGGCAACAGAGCGTATCCGCGTCGAAGCGCAAAAACGTGACAACGCGGTGATCGAAGAGGCCCGTGCGGAGGCCGAAGCCGCCCTTGCCCTAGCCGCGCCTGAAAGCGACGCTTCAGAGGCAAACGACATCACATAGCGCTTAACGGTCCGATTATTCAACCATGGGTTCAACCTCTTCAACGCGGTTGAACCTTTTTTATGGGCTATGGGCTATGTGTACGTTACACACTCGTTTTGCATTCACTTTCAACAGCTTTTTGTACTTCTACAACATCCGCGGCCAAGATAATCACATATGCGCTTCTCGTATTTTTCCACCAATGTGACATTGGGCCAAATTCAGGGATCGTCTCCCCGGCACGGCGGATCACAGGACGAGTTTCAGCAGTGGAACACTGCGTGATTTCACCTTGCAGAATATGCTACACAGCCGGCCTGCGTTCATGGCTATGCTACGGCACGACTCTGCAAACTGGTCACGCGCGCCTGTTTGGCAACGTGCAACAATGCCATCGCGCTTAACCTCGGGATGTCCAAAGAAGAGATCGCTGAAATCTTCATCCAACTTGCGCCCTAAGCAGGGTTTCCAACTGCCATAAATGCCGCACTCGCCCTGAGCCAGGCACTTGACTGATGATCAGCAAACAAACTTTATTTCCACACCTTAAAAGCACACAATATCTTAGGCACAACAAAACTTGGACAATAGAGGAACTCTCACCTAAGCTCCCTCGTCCAAATTTTCCCAAATCTCAGCAATCCATGGTGCCGGTCGAACGTACTGACGGATTCCCTTCCAAGGTCGCTTGCTTCTCAGCGCACGTTGGATGTGGGGCAGCGGCGGAAGGTAAGGCACAGATTTGTTGTACTGCCCTTTGATGGCATCGGGCGGGTTCAAACTGCCCGCAAAAATCACAACGCGGGCTTGTTTGGGGGGCTTGGGATCAAAGATATAGTTAAATGGGAATGGCGGAATACACCGCACGCGGTAATGCGCCACCCAAGCGCGCGGCCAGAATTTGACACCGTTTGGGGCATTTTTTGTTACGAAGTGCTGCTCAAAGCGATACGTGTCCGCCACACCTTGGGGATTTGCCGCGAACGCCTCTTGCAAAGGTGCCAGCGCGCCAACAGGCATGCGATAGACCGAGGTTTGACCAAGACGGTGCAGCGGCTTAGCGGCATTTCGCGCGAGGATAACATCATTTTCATCGCCGTATTCGAAGAAAGGATCCAAAGACCCCGTGATTGTCACATCGAGATCTATAAACAAAAAAGCGCCTTCCAGATCGCCCAATTTCGGCGCCCAGAGGCGTGACTTTTGCCACTGGCCACGCGTATTTTTCGGCACAAAGCCTGGCATCTCGGGCAGATCGAAACATTCCACGTTGGGATGCACGCCTTCATGCACATCCGTAAAACACACAAACCGAAACGGAGGCGTGATGTTTCTGCGCACCATTTGGTGCAATTTATTGATATAAAAAGGACCGTATTTCGTGCCCCAGTTGATACAGACCACGACCTTATCCATATCCGCAATGCTCCCAGCTTTTGGCCTGTAAGATGTGCCTACCACACGGGTCGTAACCGCAAAAGCGATAAATCACTTTACAGGTGTCCACTGTAACCAGCCTATCGATTGTATTGGCGCAACAGCTATGCCAAGCCTAAAAAGAAGAT
>CAWUJT010000045.1:0-17528 GCA_963922715.1 uncultured Thalassobacter sp. | reverse complement strand
GAGCCGTGCAGGATTCGAACCTGCGACCCACTGATTAAAAGTCAGTTGCTCTACCGACTGAGCTAACGGCCCCACAAGCCATCTATTTATCTTAGTCAACAATCACCGTCAAGCGTTCAGTGGACTTGAGTGTCTTGGGTGTATTCAGTAAACTCATATAAATTAACTATAAATCTGAAATTGAGGTGTCATGCGTTTTGTTCTGGTGATCATAATGACGATTTTGGGTGGGTGTGGTGCACCAAGTGGAGTTTTTACGTCCTTTCAAGCGCAACACCTTGGCGGTAATCTGTTTATTGATGTCGATGATCGTGGATATGAACACGTCGTACTCGATGGTGCAATTACACCTGAGACGTCATATGTCTTTCAATCGCTTTTACAGCTTGGGACGATGGAAGGCCTTGTGATCACACAAAGCCCAGGTGGTGATCTTTTGGCGGCACATCAGATCGGCCGCGCCATTCAAGCCAATGACATGAATACGCTTGTGGTCGTGTCCTGTATTTCAGCTTGTGTGGATATTTTTATGGCCGGAAAGTTACGTGAAATGACCGAGATCGCTGAACTTGGCGTGCATACACCAAGCAACCCAGAACTTGCCTACAAACTCCATACAGACTATTGGACAGACCTAGGGTTTGAAGGGTTTAACGAACTTGTTTATGATATCGGGAACAATCAGCTCGGGATTATCACCGCTCAAAATGCTTTGAAAATGGGGCTGGCCACAAGCATCGTGGAAAATACGAACTAGAAAACCACCCATAGTCGTAGTAGCTACAGCCTTATGGTTTATGTACCTTCTTCAAGACTGCCATTCATGAAAATGCACGGACTGGGCAATGATTTTGTGGTGATTGATGCGCGCCTGGGTGAAGTACATATTGATAACGCCTTAGTCCGTGAAATGGGCGACCGGCATTTTGGTGTCGGCTTTGATCAACTTGCTGTTATGACGTCCGATGCAGAGGCGACAATTGGTCTGACGTTTTACAATGTCGATGGATCCCTGGCTGGCGCGTGTGGCAATGCAACCCGCTGCGTGGCCCGCTATCTTTTTGAGAAAGAAATCTCGGACAACGTGATGACGATCCGTACAGAGCGCGGCCTGTTGGTGGCAACTTGCGAAGAAGATGGAACTGTCGCAGTCAACATGGGCCACCCTCAACTTGTCTGGAACAAGGTGCCGCTTGCCCGAGAGATGGACACGTTGTTTCTCCCAATAGACGGCACACCCACAGCCACCGGCATGGGCAATCCACATTGCACGTTCTTTGTCGAAGATGTCGCGGCCCTACGGCTTGAAGATTTCGCGCAATACGAACACCATCCCCTCTATCCAGAACGCACGAATGTGCAGATCGCTCAGATCATTGGTCGCGCCCATATCCGAATGCGCGTTTGGGAACGTGGCACCGGTGTCACCTTGGCCTCTGGCTCGTCCTCATGTGCTGTTGCCGTGGCTGCAGCGCGCAGAGGTTTTACGGATCGTAATGTGCGCATCACCCTTGATGGGGGTGATCTTCAAGTCGACTGGCGAGAGGATGGTGTGTGGATGTCAGGACCGACGGCTTACGTCTTCGATGGAATATGGTACGGATGAGCAACGCCCCCGTATTCTCCACCCATGGCTGCCGCTTGAATGCCTATGAAACTCACGCAATGCAGGCCTTGGCCGAAGCGTCAGGGGTCAAGGACGCTATTGTTGTGAACACCTGTGCTGTTACGGCAGAGGCCGTGCGCAAAGCGCGCCAAGATATCCGGCGTTTGCGTCGCAGCAACCCAAACGCGCAACTGATTGTGACAGGCTGTGCCGCGCAAACCGACCCCGAGAGTTTCGCTGCTATGGCGGAGGTCGATCACGTCATCGGCAATACCGAGAAGATGGATCCCGCCACATGGGCTGATCTTGCGATCGGGGGCACAGAACCCGTTCAGGTGAATGACATTATGTCTGTCCAAGAGACCGCCACACATCTGATCGATGGGTTTGGCACTCGCGCGCGCGCCTATGTGCAAGTTCAGAATGGCTGTGACCATCGCTGCACATTTTGTATTATTCCTTTCGGACGTGGCAATGCGCGTTCTGTGCCTGCGGGTGTTGTGGTGGAGCAAATCAAGCGCCTTGTGGACCGTGGCTATCACGAGGTGGTGCTGACAGGGGTTGATCTGACATCTTGGGGTGGGGATATGCCGGGCCAGCCCCGCCTGGGCGATCTTGTGCAGCGGATTTTGAAACTGGTGCCGGATTTGCCGCGCTTGCGGATTTCTTCTATTGACTCAATTGAAGTCGATACAGCCCTGTGGGCAGCTATTAGCGATGAACCGCGGTTGATGCCGCATCTGCACCTCAGCCTGCAACACGGCAGCAATCTTATCTTGAAACGGATGAAGCGCCGTCATCTACGCGAAGATGCAATCCACTTTTGCCAAGAGGCCCTGCGACGTCGGCCAGAGATCACATTTGGCGCGGACATTATCGCGGGCTTCCCGACCGAAGCCGATGCGGATTTCGCGCAATCTATAAGCCTGCTGGAGGCGTGTCATCTGACGTGGCTGCATGTGTTTCCCTATTCCCCACGGCCAGGAACGCCCGCCGCCAAAATGCCCCAGGTGCCAGGGGATATTATCAAAGAACGTGCGCAACGATTGCGTGCCTTAGGGGCAGAGCGTGCAGAAGCGCATCGGTTGCAGCAACTTGGCAAAGTAACAGATGTTTTGATGGAAAGCCCAAGATCAGGGCGCATGCCAAATTTCACAGAAGTTCATTTTGACAAAGACCAACCCGTTGGGCAGATTATGAATGCAAAATTGATAACGCTTCGCGATGGTCGGCTTTTTGGAATTCCATGGAGTATATCTTCATATGCACCCGAACCTATCCTTCCGCACAACACCTGAGGAGCGTAACCTGGCTTTTGCGCGGGAGCGGGGTTTTGGCATTTTAGCCGTGAATGCTGAAACGGGGCCGCTTCTGGCGCATATACCCTTCGCCTTACCAGAAAGTGGCGGTCATGCGGATCTGCATCTGCTGCGTTCCAACCCAATCCTCAGAGCACTCAATACACCTCAACCTGCTGTGATTGCGGTTTCGGGACCCGATGGCTATGTCTCCCCCGATTGGTATGGCGTGCCGGATCAAGTACCCACCTGGAACTATGTTGCCATACATCTGCGCGGGCGGCTGGAACGCTTGGCCCAAGAAGAAATGCGCGCCATGCTGGATCGGCAGTCTGCTCACTTTGAAGAGATGCTGATCCCCAAAACGCCGTGGAAAACAGCAAAGATGACACCTGAGGTTCTGGCGCGGATGATGCGCCAGATTGTGCCCTGCAGGCTTAATGTAGAGAAGGTTGACGGCACCTGGAAGCTCAACCAAAACAAATCCGATGCCGCGCGCTTGTCGGCTGCTGACTATATGCTGGCCTTTGGCCACGGGCAGGAGGTTCAGCTTCTTTCAGGGCTGATGCGCGGACCCTTTGAGACGGAAAGTTAGAGGAGATCATCATGGAACTTTTAGGCGCTAAAATCTCGCCCTTTGTGCGCAAAGCGCGTGTCATTCTACACGAAACCGATCAAACTGATGTCATCTTCAAAGAAGTAACCGCCAGCGCAATGGGGGGTGAGGCAGCTTTAAACGCGGCAAACCCTACGGGAAAGATCCCCGTGCTGTTGCGTGAAGATGGCCCGGCACTTTACGACAGCCGCGTCATTTGCCGCTTTCTGGATGCGCGTGCAGAGGCAGGACTTTATCCCGAAGCGCGGCTGTGGGAGACATTGACCCTTGAGGCAACGGGGGACGCGATTATGGATGCTGCTGTTGGCATGGTTTACGAAAAGCGCTTTCGGACAGACTTGGGCCTTGTCTGGGACGATTGGCTCGAGGCACAGTGGACAAAGGTCACCCGCGCGCTCGATGCGCTGGGCAGCCGCTGGATGAGCCACCTTTACGGCCCGTTTGATGCGGGTCAGATTGCGATTGGCTGTGCGCTGGGCTATCTCGATTTTCGCCACAGTGAGCGCAATTGGCGCGCGGGCCGCGATGCTTTGGCCGCTTGGGAGAAAACCTTTTGCGAACGGGCCTCAATGCAAAACACCAAACCGGAATGAAGGTTGAGGAAACGGGAAATATTGCTGCATGTTTAGCCATCCGCACACAGGTTTTTACCAAGGAACAAGGTGTACCTGCTGATTTGGAAATTGCTGGGGAGGGACCAAATTGTTTGCATTTTCTCGCCTATGAAGACGGCACGCCTGTTGCGACGCTGCGGGTCACACCCCAAGGCGATGCTGCAAAAATCGAACGTGTTGCTGTGCTCGATCATCTGCGCGGTACAGGTGTGGGGGCTCAGTTGGTGCGGACCGCCTTAGAAAAGCTCAAGGCAAAAGGGTTCACATCCGCCAAGCTTGGCAGTCAACTGTCCGCGATAGGATTTTATGAAAAATTGGGATTTGTTGCTTTCGGCCCTGAATTTGATGACGCTGGCATCCCGCACCGCATGATGACGCGGGATTTATAAACGCAACGATTCAATTTAACGATCATATAAGGCGCGGTAACTACGCTGTGCCAAAGCACGCGGCATTCGCCAAAAGAGCCATATGGCACCCCTACGCAACCTCCGGCGCACAGCTTTGTTGCGGCGAAATGCGCGATCACAGGCCCACCCCAAAAGCGCCCCGGCAAGCACCTGCCAAATATCATGGGCCCCTGCCTCGATCCGAGATGCGCCTGTGAACCCGGCGGCCAGAAGGGTGAAGCCTGCCACAACCGGGCTGTCGCGCAGACATTCATGCACCAAAGCCGACGCCCCCAGGACGGCTGTGGATGTATGGGCAGAGGGAAAGCCATGCTCCCCACCATGGGGGCGTTGATTGAGCTCGGTGCCCACAAGCGCCCGCTTGCTGCCATGGGCTACTGTGAACATCATCAGGTACCGCACAAAAAACTCTCCCCCTGATCCTGTGGCGAACGCACAGCTCCAGGCCAAAAGCGGCAGGGCGATCTGATAGTTATCGCCGTAGTTCTCCGCACGGGGTGGTGATAACATCAATACAGCGACCAAAACCACCACAACAAAACGTGCAAAAAGACGATCCGGTCTGAGACGCCGGATAATCCAAGGCAAGTTCCATGTCTTCGGCCATGTTTTTGCGAGTTTCATAAGGTGGCTCTGTCAGATGTCTCAAACATCGATGCTGTCTGTTGCAACAAGCCTACTATGAGAAGAACCATCTGGCGAGAGGATAAATGGAGCAGGATACTTACAACAAAGCTTCTATCATTTTCATACTTGGCAAGGTGTCTCTGAATTTAAAGCCAAATTTGGCGTCAGTGCACCAGCGCAGTTCGCAGGCATGATTGCCAAGCCTTTCGATCTCAATGTGATAGGTTTCCCCCGTGACATCCAACGATTTGGGAAATAGAGGGAAACACCAATACCGCCCAGGCTGATGTTTTCGACCACACCAGAAAGAGAGGTATTATCTAAACTTATGCGGCATCTCAGATTTACATTAAACCGATCAAACTTGCGGGGAGAGGCATATATGTTTTGATTTTGGCGCACTTCATAAATACCAATGAATAAATGTCTGATCTTCGTATGACAATTTATTTAAGTCGGCGTGAACGCTATGGCCTCGCAAGAGAATTGTCCGTTCCTAAGAAGGAGAGAGCGTCTTTCAAAGTGATGAAATTTTATCTGTTGTGCTTAAATCGGACATATTTGCGTAAAATACCACCAAAGACCCCTCCTATCGGATTGCATTTGCGCGATTTTTGCGCACTGAATATGATTTAGAACTTAAGAGATACGTTATTGACCGCACCAGTTATCGAAATCAAGGGATTGTACAAATCCTACGGCTCACTTGATGTGATCAAAGGCGTGGATATTGCCGCGCCACAAGGTCACGTTATTGCTTTGATTGGCTCCTCTGGATCGGGGAAATCAACCCTTCTGCGCTGTTGCAACCTTTTGGAGGAAAGCCAAGCAGGGGAGATCATTTTTTGCGGAGAACCTGTGCTGTGGAAAGGATCAGGCCTGCAACGGCATCCGGCCGATCCCAAACAGGTCAGACACATTCGAACCAATTTAAGTATGGTTTTCCAGCAGTTTAATTTGTGGTCCCATCTGACCGTACTGCAAAACGTTATGGAAGCGCCTGTGATGGTGTTAAAGCAAAACACCAAAGAGGTTGAACATCGGGCAAGGGATTTGCTCCAGAAAGTCGGTATTGGCGATAAGTGCGACGCGTTTCCCGCGCAGCTTTCCGGCGGGCAACAACAACGTTGTGCCATTGCGCGGGCTCTGGCGATGGAGCCCAAAGCGCTTTTGCTGGATGAGCCGACCTCGGCGCTAGATCCAGAACTTGAACAAGAGGTTATTCGGGTGATCAAACGTCTTGCGGCGGAGGGGCGCACGATGCTGATTGTTACCCATGATATGAACCTGGCCCGCGACGTTGCGGATCATGTTGTATTTTTAGACCAAGGCGTTATTGAAGAAGAAGGTCCATCTGATCTACTTTTTAATCAGCCAAAATCTACGCGGCTGCAACAATTTCTCAGCGCGGTCAACGCCTGAGACTGATATCATAACCAAAGGGGAGACCTCCATGACCAAACTTTTACTGACAACGGCGGCGTTTGCCTTGGCCGGTTCAATTGCACTTGCTGGCGGCCATTCTGTCGTGCGCATGGGTACAGAAGGGGCGTACCCTCCGTATAACTTTCTCAACGATGCGGGCGAAGTTGACGGCTTTGAACGTGACGTCGGAGATGAATTATGCGCCCGCGCTGAATTAACCTGTGAGTGGGTCACCAATGAGTGGGATTCGATCATTCCCAACCTGGTTTCTGGGAATTACGATACGATTATTGCCGGGATGAGTATCACGGATGAGCGTGACGAAGTGATAGACTTCACACAAAACTACTTTCCACCGGCGGCATCTGCCTATGTGGGAACCTCCATGGATGCAGATCTCTCGGGTGGTATGATCGCAGCCCAAACCGCCACGATCCAAGCGGGCTACGTGGCAGAAGGTTCTGCGGCATTGATTGAATTCGCAACCCCGGAAGAGACCGTTGCTGCCGTCCGCTCTGGTGAGGCAGATGCTGTTTTTGCCGATAAGGATTTCTTAACCCCGATCGTCGAAGCCTCTGGTGGTGAACTGATGTTTGTCGGCGATGATGTCGCTCTGGGTGGCGGCATTGGCCTGGGCCTGCGCGAAAGCGATGGGGAGCTCAAAGCAAAGTTCGATGCGGCGATTGACTCGATGAAGGCTGATGGAACTTTGAATGCTATGATCGTCAAATGGTTTGGTGAAGACGCACCAACTTACGACTAAACACTTCTTTCAGGGGCCAATTCCTGACTTTGGCCCCTGAAATTCATACCCCATGTTCGCCTCTTGCACTGACCCATCAACCCTACAAGGGCTTGCCTGGATGTCTTGTTATCTGACAACGGGCAAACACATTGCCTTTTATGCCTCGTTTGGGACCGTGCTTTTGCTTTTGGCGATCACGGCACCCCTCTCATTGGCGTTTGGGTTTGTAGGCGCCTCGGTCGCGCGGGCAAAGGGACCATTTCGTTGGCTCGGGAAAGGGTATATCGCGATTGTGCGCGGTGTGCCTGATATTGCTTTTTTCCTTTTTTTCGTGATTGCCTTGGATCAAGGCTTTGAATGGCTGCGGCATCATGTGCTGTGTCCAGATTGGACGGCTCCAATCCGTCAAGGCAGTGACTTTCTGGTGTGCCCAGATGCCAAACTCCCCCTCAGCACGGCCCCGCAATGGGTGCATGAAGCCTATGGGTTTGCTTTGGCGGTTTTCACCTATGCCATTGTCTTTGGGGCGTTTGCCGCCAATGTCCTGTTTGGCGCGATGCAGGCTGTCCCGAAGGCGCAACTTGAAACAGCCGCCGCCTTCGGTATGACACAGCGCCAGATTTTCTGGTGCATTCTAGTGCCGCAAATGTGGATGTATGCGCTGCCAGGGCTGTCCAATCTGTGGATGATTCTCATCAAAGCAACCCCGTTGCTGTTTCTTTTGGGCGTGGAAGATATTGTCTACTGGGCGCGGGAGTTGGGGGGAACCAAAACACCTCAGTTCACCGCTTATCCACACGGTGATTGGCGCATGTGGTATTTTCTGTTTCTGTTGGTTTTTTATCTTGCCTTCACGCGCGTATCTGAAGTGGTCTTGAACCGGATCGACAAGCATCTGAACCATGGGCAAGCTACTCAGACAGGCGAAGCCTTGCGCAAAAAGGCCACGGCATGAAAAAGAGCGCCAATGTTTGAAGCCTGTTACGAAACGATCGCCAATTATGCCTTTCGCTCTTTAGGGTACGGCGAACGTCTTCTGCCGCGGTCGGATTTTACGCTCTGCCAGCAGGTGACGCTGATTGGCTCTGGCATGATTTGGAATATATACTTTGGTGCTGTCGCTCTATGTACAGGCTTTTTCCTTGCCGTTGTCGTGGCCCTTGGCAAAATGGCGCATAATCCTATGGTCCGTATCCCGGCCACATGGTTCATCTTTGTATTCCGCGGCTCGCCTTTGTTTATCCAGTTCTTTTTTGCCTACTTCCTGTTTTTATCGTTAAAATCTTCCATCCCATTTTTTAACCCTTTCACCTCTGCCTGGCTTGGGGCGTTGATCGTTTTGTTTCTTAACACCGCCGCCTATTCTGGGGAGATCTTTTATGGCGCTCTCAAATCCATCCCAAAAGGTGATCTTGACGCCGCCCATGCCTATGGATTTGACGGATGGGTCAAATTCCGGCGCATCACGCTTCCCACCATGCTCAGGCTAGCCTGGCCGGCTTACACTAATGAGGCGATTTTTCTGTTTCATGCCTCCGCATTGGTATTCTTTTCTGGTTTTCCGGCGCGACAACAACGGGGGGATGCACTCTATTATGCGGCCTATTTTGCCGATAAAACCTTCAATCCGTTCATCCCTTACCCAATCCTGGCCGCTTATTTCATTGCTCTGACCCTGGTTGTGATCACGCTCTTTGGGATCGTGAACCGTTACCTGAACCGCCATTTGCCGCAGTCGCCTAAGCTTAAGGTACGGCCCAACTTGATCCGATAAACATTTTCAGGGTGCATACGCAAAAGCGTTTGACCAAAGATTTTCAACAGACATCTCTTTTTCAATTTTATTTGGATGTACGATATTCCTTGTTCGAAGACTTGGGGCGGCTTAGGCTGCAATAATTGCAATCAAAAGGTGTCGTATGAATATAGGGATCTTGCAGTGTGGCCATATGGATTCTTCTGTGGCAAAACGCTTTGGGGATTTCGACGATATGTTCAAAAGCCTTCTGACAGAGCAGGGGCTAAGCTTTCAAAGTTTTGATGTTGTACATATGAACCTCCCAGAAAGTGTTGAGGTTTGTGACGGTTGGTTGCTGACGGGCTCCAAACATGGGGTATATGAAGATCACCCATTTATTTCTCCGTTAGAGACGTTCATCCGATCTGCGCATGCCGCACAGCGACCTATGGTTGGTATTTGCTTTGGTCATCAGGTGATCGCGCAAGCCCTAGGCGGGCGGGTTGAAAAATTCTCCGGCGGGTGGGGCCTTGGCCGACACAGCTATGTTCTCGAGGGTCTCGGTCAAATTGCACTTAACACGTGGCATCAAGATCAAGTCGTCGAAATGCCGTCTGGGGCGCGTACGATTGGACGATCCAACTTTTGCATGCATGCAGCCCTGGCCTATGGCAACCATATCCTCACATTGCAGCCGCATCCAGAGTTCTCAAACGCTCTGATTACGGAGATGGTGAAAACCCGTCGTGGTACAAAAGATTACCCAGATGACCGAATGGACCAAGCCCTCACACAAACCGCTAAACCTGTTGATCAAGCCCGTCTTGCCCAGTATCTAGGGGACTTTTTTAAGCGAACTCAAAATGGCTGATTGGTATACACAATTGCCTGACCATGCCCAGGCCTATCTTAAAGGCCATAAGCTTGATGAAGTTGAATGTATGGTGGCCGATCTTTCGGGGATTGCCCGCGGCAAGGCGATGCCGGCCTCAAAATTTGTCAAACAAAGCCAGTTTTATCTTCCCAGTTCCATTTTCCAGCAAACCATCACAGGCGACTGGGCCGACGACGGGGAGGGCCCGTTCCTAGAACCTGACATGATTGTCAGCCCAGATTTGTCCACTGCGCGTGCAGCCCCCTGGACCGCGGATTGGACGTTGCAAATCATCCATGATATGTTTCACCAAGATGGATCGGCTGTGTCGATTGCGCCACGCAATGTGCTGCGAGGTGTTGTCGACCTTTATCATGCGAAAGGATGGCGACCGATTGTTGCGCCTGAGATGGAGTTCTACCTCGTGGCGCGCAACGTTGACCCTGCGCAACCAGTCATCCCGCCGACTGGGCGCTCTGGCCGACCAGCTGCCGCGCGTCAGGCCTATTCGATGTCAGCGGTTGATGAATATGGCCCGGTCATAGACGACATCTACGATTTCGCGGAAAGCATGGGGCTAGAGATTGATGGTATCGTACAAGAGGGTGGTTCAGCCCAAATCGAAATGAATCTGCGCCATGGCGATCCTGTGAAGCTTGCCGATGAAATCTTCTACTTCAAACGCATGATCCGCGAAGCGGCTTTGCGCCATGGCTGTTATGCCACCTTCATGGCCAAACCGATCCAGGATGAACCCGGCAGTGCCATGCACATTCATCATTCCGTGGTGGATCATAGTTCCGGCAAGAATATATTTTCGGATGACCAGGGCCAAGAAACACCGGCCTTTATCCACTTTATCGGCGGCATGCAGCGCCATCTGCCTGCTGTAATTGCGTTGCTGGCACCTTACGTAAACTCTTATCGCCGCTATGTGCCCGATTTTGCCGCGCCGATAAACCTCGAATGGGGGCGGGACAACCGGACCACGGGCTTGCGCGTGCCCCTATCCTCCCCGGAAAGTCGCCGTGTTGAAAACCGGATTGCAGGTATGGACTGTAACCCTTATCTCGGAATCGCGGCATCTCTAGCGTGCGGGTATCTGGGACTTGTGGGGCATATTTCACCCAGTTTGGAGTTCACAGGCGACGCGTATTCCAGTCAGGCGGGTATACCACGTAACATGTCCGAGGCCCTTGATCTCTTTGCCAACGCCGAAGCGCTTCATGGCATTTTGGGTCATAGCTTTACGCGGATTTACCGTTCCGTCAAAGAGCTGGAGTATCGCGCTTTTTTACAAGAGATTAGCCCATGGGAACGCGAACATCTCTTGCTGAATGTATGACTCACTTACATGCAAACGATCCCCTAGACCGTCACCCGCAAAGCTATTACGCGCATCTTCTGCCAGCGCCCAAGCCTTGGCCGCAAGCACAGGGCCAGATGACCGC
The DNA here is from genome assembly GCA_963922715.1 of uncultured Thalassobacter sp. GTDB lineage: Bacteria > Pseudomonadota > Alphaproteobacteria > Rhodobacterales > Rhodobacteraceae > CAWUJT01. The sequence goes on along the minus strand of CAWUJT010000045.1, from coordinate 6,124 downwards.
CGATCTTTGTGTGATCGGTGGCGGTTTGACCGGGCTATCCGCGGCGTTACATGCATCTCAAGGTGGGCTTTCCGTTATTGTGTTAGAGGCGGCCAGGGTCGGTTGGGGTGCCTCAGGGCGCAGCGGCGGTCAAATTGGCTCTGGCCTGAACTGGGCGCAACGCAAGTTGGCACATCATTTGGGTAAGGCAACAGCCCGCGCGATTTGGCAGGAGACGGAAACAGCCAAAGCCTGGCTTTATGAATTCATCGCCACGCATGTGCCAGAGGCAAAGTTACAATACGGGATACTGAACGCTGCGCTCACCCGAGGTGATGTTGAACAGAGCCTAGAAAACACCCGTTGGATCGCTGATCATTATGGGTATGAAACCCAAGTCCTCTCTCAAGATGAGGTCATCGGTCGTATCGGTACGCGCGCCTATCTAGGTGGAGTTCTCGATCCTGGCGCTGGGTTTTGTCATCCGTTGGCTGTCACCTTGGCTTTAGGGCAGGTGGCGCGGAGTGCTGATGCGTGGATATATGAACGCAGCGAAGTCCTCAGACTTGACAGACAAAAAGACCATTGGCAGGTCACGACACGACAGGCCAGTGTCAAAGCACGAACAGTGCTTCAAGCGACGAATGGATTGGGTGCGCAGCTGACACGCGCCAGTGGCGCGCGCATACTACCGCTCAACAATTATATCGCTGTTACAGAACCGCTTGATCCGCCCCCGATGCAGGATCGTCTTGCTGTATCCGACAGTCGTTTTGTGGTAAATTATTTCTGGCAAACAGAGGATGGCCGACTTCTCTATGGCGGTGGAGAAAGTTACGGGCGGCGTTTTCCACGTGATATTGCCGCAAAAGTGCGAAGCAATCTGGCGCGGGTTTATCCGCACTATGCAAAGGCCGACATCACCCATGCTTGGGGGGGAACGCTCGCTGTTACACCCACACGGTTGCCCTATATCGCCCAAGCTTCCCCCGGGCTTTTCATCGCGGGTGGCTATTCCGGTCATGGTCTTGCCCTGGCACCCCATGCCGGGCGCGCGGTTGCAGAACATCTGTTGGGCCATCCAGAACGGTTTAACACTCTGGCCGCGTTACCGGTTCAAGCGTTGCCGGGAGGACGTTTTCTGGGAGGCTTGATCACTAATGCGGCTATGGCGGCAGGCGCTTTGGGGGATTGGCTCACGCGTCCGAAAGGGCCAAGATAATTCACGTGGAAGGATTGGGCGTTCCCCATTTTGCGCGCCATGTGGGCTTTGGGTCTTTCGGGGCGGGCGTGGCCATGTAAACGCCACGGGCAATCGCGCGGGCCATACAGGTCGCCGCAGCATGGCCAATGACAAGAACATCGGGGACGGTTAGGTCTAAAGGGTGCGTCCCCGTTGCGGCGGCGAAAACCAGATCACCATCGAGTGGCGTGTGGCTGGGTACAATCGCCCGTGCCAGCCCATCATGGGCGGCGACCGCCATCCGTTGTGCCTGTGCTTGCGTCAGCCGTGCATCTGTTGCGACGATACCAATCGTGGTCGCTGATCCTTGCGAGGGAACCTTCAGCGGCAACTCTTGACCCGGTGCAGGTGGTTTCCCGATACCGAGCCCCCCGAACTCTGCTCCACCCTCCCAGGGGGCTGCCCAAAACTGTGGTCCGTCGCCCATCACGACAGAGCCCAAAGCATTCACGGCCACCAGCGCCCCCACCGTCAGGCCATTTGACAAGACCACAGAGGCTGTGCCCAAGCCCCCTTTGAGTGTGGCCGTTGTTGCCCCTGTTCCAGCCCCGATAGAGCCCAAGTCCATATCCTGCCCAGCGGCCCTGTAGGCTGCAAGTCCAAGGGCAGGATAGGGCGACTGTATCCAGTCTTTTGCCCCGCCGTTCAGCAAGTCAAACAAAATGGCAGCAGGCACAATCGGAACCCGCTGATCACCTACGGCAAATCCACGCCCGCTTGCGTGCAATCCCGCCATGACACCTTCCGCTGCGCCAAGACCAAACGCCGAGCCGCCGGATAGCACCAAGGCATCCACCTCTTGCACAATTTTATCGGGGGCCAGAAGGTCTGTCTCTCGCGTGCCGGGGGCACCGCCCATGACATGCACGGCAGCGGTAAAGGGTTGTCTTGCTGTCAGCACAGTGACCCCGGATTTGAGTGTTGCATCCTGGGCGTTGCCAACAAGGAGACCGTCGACATCTGTGATGGTATTGCGCGTCCCTGGTTGCATCGTCACCGCCGTCGCTGCGCAAAAAACGCCCTGAGCAAAGCGCTGCACGCGGCGGCATCAATGCCTTCGTACACGTCAGGCTTATGATGGGTTTGTGGGTGCGTGTAAATTTTCGCACCATGCAACACGCCCCCCGATTTCGGATCGGCAGCCCCAAAATAGAGCCGTGCAAGCCGTGCATGGCTGATGGCCATGGCGCACATCGCACAGGGCTCTAGCGTCACCCAGATCGAAGCGTCAACCAGCCGTTCTACCTCTGTGCGGCGAATGGCCAGCATTTCAGCATGTGCAGTGGGATCGGCACGGCGGCGTGTTTCGTTCCCAGCTTGAGACAGGATCACGCCTTTGGGGGACACGATCACGGCACCCACGGGAACTTCTCCGCGCTTTGCGGCGGCCCGCGCTTCTGCAAGCGCAAGTGGCATATAGGAGTGAAAACCCATGGTTGGGATCTGCCATGGCTTTGGGCAAAGAACAAGCCTGGGCGCTTTTCATTCCGTCCCCGTCATGTTAGCGCCCTCCGATGACCAATCCATCTCAATCAGGGCGTATTGCAAAAGTGCTGGCGCGCGCCGGCGTTGCCTCGCGTCGGGGTGCGGAAGCCTTGATTTTGGCAGGACGCGTTTCTGTCAATGGGCAGCGCCTTGAGACACCGGCCTACAACGTTAGCCCATCAGATCAGATTGCCGTCGATGGCAAACCTCTTGTGGGGGCGGAGCCGACGCGGCTGTGGCTCTATCATAAACCGATTGGGGAGGTGACCACCACACAGGATGAAAAGGGGCGCAAGACGGTTTTCGAGGCGCTCCCGCCTGAAATGCCGCGGGTGATGAGCATCGGGCGGTTGGATCTCACATCCGAAGGATTGTTGCTGTTGACGAACGATGGCGCGCTGAAACGCCAACTTGAACTGCCCTCAACAGGCTGGTTACGGCGTTACCGGGTTCGGATTCACGGTCAACCGAATGCAGACAGCTTTGCCCCGCTTCTGAAGGGCGTCGAGGTGGATGGGGAGAAATTTCGCCCGATGCAGGTGCATCTTGACCGGCAACAAGGGGCGAATGCTTGGCTCACGGTTGGGTTGCGCGAAGGCCGCAACCGAGAGATACGGCGTGCAATGGAGGCCATTGGCCTGACCGTTAACCGTCTGATCCGTATCAGCTATGGGCCCTTTCAATTGGGTAAACTCGCACCAGGATCGGTCGAAGAAATTAAAGCGCGCGTTTTAAAAGACCAGCTGGGTAAGTTTATAGGCGGATAGCGTTTCTTAAAGAGGCATGGGTTGACAAATGTCTTGATGCCTCGCCAAGTGGCGCTGCTTGACGTAGTGAAGAATTTGCATACCTGAGCATTTGAGAGACTTTGAGATTATTGATGCCCGTTGTTGTTGTTGAATCCCCGGCCAAAGCCAAAACCATAAATCGGTACTTAGGCAAGGATTATACCGTTTTCCCCTCCTTCGGGCATGTGCGGGATTTGCCCGCGAAAGATGGCTCTGTTGATCCAGACCACGACTTTGCGATGACATGGGAAGTCTCCCCAGACAGCCGCAAACATATCAAAGCGATTGCGGATGCGCTCAAAGACGATGACGATTTGATCTTGGCCACAGACCCGGATCGTGAAGGCGAAGCGATTTCTTGGCACCTGCTGGAAACCTTGAAAAACCGTAAGGCTGTGAAGAAATCAACAAAAGTAAGCCGCGTCGTTTTTAACGCCATCACCAAAGCGGCGGTGACAGAAGCCATTGCCGCCCCGCGCGATGTGGATAAGCCGCTTGTTGACGCTTATCTTGCGCGGCGGGCCTTGGATTATCTCGTCGGTTTTAACCTATCCCCAGTTCTGTGGCGCAAATTGCCTGGCGCACGTTCTGCGGGGCGCGTACAATCTGTCAGCTTACGGTTGATTGTCGACCGGGAAATGGAGATCGAAGCCTTCAAGGCCCAGGAATACTGGACGGTGACAGCGCATCTTGAAACACCCAGCGGGCAGAATTTTGCGGCACGACTTGTGCGTTTGAACGGCAAGAAGCTGGAGAAATTCGATCTGAACACACAGACAGTGGCAGAACATGCTGTAGAGGCCGTCAAGGCCCAAGACCTTTTTGTCCGGTCTGTTGAGGCCAAGCCAGCCACCCGAAACCCCGCCGCCCCCTTTATGACTTCAACCTTGCAACAAGAGGCCAGCCGTAAATTCAGTTTTGGCGCGCGGCAAACGATGAGTGTGGCCCAAAGGCTCTATGAAGCTGGGCTGATCACCTATATGCGTACAGATGGTATCGACATGGCGCCTGAGGCCGTGCACGCAGCGCGTACTGTGATTGAAGCCAAATACGGCAAGGCCTATGTACCCAAATCACCCCGGATGTATAAAAACAAAGCCAAGAATGCTCAGGAAGCGCATGAATGCATTCGCCCCACGGATATGGGCCGCACGACGGAGGATTTGCGCCTGTCCGATCCAGATCAACGTAAGCTCTATGATCTGATTTGGAAACGCTCCATCGCCAGCCAGATGGAGGCCGCACGGTTTGAACGCACGACCATTGAAATTGCCTCTAAAGGCAATGAGATTGGCCTACGTGCAACAGGTCAAGTGGTTCTGTTTGAGGGCTTCATCAAAGTCTATACCGAAGGCCGGGACGACGATGGCAAAGATGAAGAACACACCCGCTTGCCTGCCGTCTCTGAAGACGACGCGCTTAAGACGCAACAGGTGACGCCTGACCAACATTTCACCCAGCCGCCGCCGCGCTATACTGAGGCCACTCTGGTCAAGAAAATGGAAGAACTCGGCATTGGCCGCCCTTCGACCTATGCGTCCATCGTCACCACGATCCAGGACCGGGGCTATGTGCTGAAGGACAAGGGGCGCTTGCGGCCAGAGGATAAGGGCCGTTTGGTCACCGCTTTTCTCACCAATTACTTCCGCCAATATGTCGGCTATGATTTTACCGCCGCTTTGGAGGATGAGCTGGATGATGTCTCCGCCGGGACGCGGGATTATAAAGATCTTCTGAGCAACTTTTGGCGCGCGTTCAAAGCGGCGGTAGATGACACCGCAGAGCTGCGCATCACGGATGTTCTGGAGAAGATCAATGAGATTTTGACGCCGCATCTTTTTCCCGATCCCGGGGATGGCAGCAATCCGAGGCTCTGTCCAAATTGTGGCATCGGGCAGTTGTCTATGAAAACCGCGCGTTCAGGTGGTGCTTTTATTGGCTGTTCGAACTACCCCGAGTGCCGCTACACACGCCCCTTTGGACCGCCTGGCATGGAAGACAGCAGCACGATTGCCCCTGAAGGCAAAAAGCTTGGCGAAGAGGGCGGGAACGCGATCTGGCTGCATAAGGGCCGGTTTGGCCCCTATGTGCAGCGCGGGGAGGTGACGAACGACAATAAGAAACCCCCGCGCCAATCGATCCCAAAGGATTGGCCCCCAGAGGATGTGACGCTTGAACAGGCGCTGCGACTCCTTGCCTTGCCGCGCAAAATTGGAACGCATCCAGAAGATGGTGTGCCGATTTGGGCCAATATCGGGCGCTATGGACCGTACATCAAACATGCCGAAAGTACCTCTGATAAGGGCGGCACAAACGCCAACCTTGAAAGCATCGACGAGGTTTGGACCGTTGGCATGAACCGTGCGGTCGAACTTTTGGCGCAAAAAGTCGCAAGCCGCGGCGGACGCAGAGGGGCCGCGAAACCGCCTTTGCGGGAGCTTGGCGATCATCCCAAGGAAGGCGGCGCAATCAGTGTGATGGACGGTAAATATGGGCCTTACATCAAATGGGGCAAGCTGAACGCCACATTGCCCAAGGATGTGGTGCCTGAGACCGTCACGCTGGAGACCGCGTTAGAGGTCATTGCGGAGCGTCAAGCCAAAGGTGGGAAAAAACGCACGCGCAGAAA
>CAWUJT010000044.1:0-17746 GCA_963922715.1 uncultured Thalassobacter sp. | reverse complement strand
AATAGTGGATGTATACTTTGAGCAAAAAGCCTATAGGAACAATCACTCAATTTCCTGTCGCGCGCAAAACCACCTGAAATGTTTGCAGGATGAGCCACAGATCTTCCCTTAACGAGACCCTCTGCAGATAATCCGCATCATAACGGGCACGCGCCGCAAAGGTGGTTTGATTGCGCGCAGAGACCTGCCAGGGGCCTGTGATCCCGGGGCGGAGGTGGAAATAGGCTTGGCCCGGGTAAAGGTGGCGCTGATTGACCATCATTGGACGTGGCCCGACCAGGCTCATATCGCCTTTGAGGACATTAAACACTTGCGGCAACTCATCGAGTGAGGCGCGGCGCAAAAACCGCCCGACGCGGGTAATCCGCGGATCATGGGTCAGCTTTTGTTTCGTCTCCCATTCGTCGCGGGCTTTCGGGTCTTGCGCCAAATGCCGTTCCAATTGCCTCTCAGCATCTGGGACCATGGTGCGCAGTTTCCACAGCCGAAAGGTGTGCCCCCCGCGGCCAATGCGCTCTTGCACAAAGAAGGGTGCGCCCCCTCGCAGCCCAATGATCATTACACAGACCAACAGCAAAGGCACAACAAAGGGCAGGCCGAGCAGCACCAAAACCACATCAAGCATGCGTTTCAACCGGTCACTGTAGAGTTTTGTGGGCGGCGCAGAAACACGCTCTGACTGGGGGGGTGTCAAATCGATCAAAGCGCGTGTTTGGGCCATCTCATACTCTCCTTTTGGAGATGAAACCCATGCGATAAACCTTTACATTCGCTTAAAATGTGCAGCAAATTGTAAGCGAAAATATTTTAATAATTTCTTATACTTAGTTAATTTTTGTTCATAACATTCAGAACCCGCTGATCCCATTGGATTTCTGTGATGCCGCCCGCAAAAGGTAGGGGCTGCACTCCATAAATTGCATTTCAAATCTCGACATTTTGTTCATTATTTGTTCTTCTTGTCAAAAAAGGATTGTTAGGATGTCGATTCGCGTAAGGTATCTGTTTTTCGATATGAACAGCTATTTTGCCTCTGTCGCTCAGAATGAAGAACCTGCTCTGCGCGGCTGTCCCGTTGGTGTCCTGACCACGGATGCGCCCAATGCGGCCTGTATTGCTGTCAGCTATGAAGCCAAAGCACGCGGCGTTCGGATGGGGCTGCGCCAGCATGAGGCACGCGCGTTGTGTCCAGAGATTGTGTTCCGCCCCGCCAAACACGACGTCTATGTGAACTACCATCACCGTATTCGCAAAGCCGTCGATCAGGTGATCCCCATCGCCCAGGCCCATTCTGTGGATGAATTTTCGTGCCGCCTGATGGGACAGCAAGAACGGCTGGAAACCGCATTGGAACTTGCCTGCCAGGTGCAAGAGGTGCTTTTGGCCAAAGTGGGCCCGGCGATGCGCGCCTCTGTGGGGCTGGCCCCGTCTGTCACCTTAGCAAAGCTGGCAGCAGAGTTGAAAAAACCGCTGGGCATCAATTGGCTGCATCCTTCTGTTTTGCCGCAAAAGATTGCCGATCTGCCGCTTGGAGATATTCCGGGTGTGTCCAAAGGTATGCTGGCACGGCTGGAGCGTGCAGGTGTGACAGATGTCCCTAGTCTTCTGGCGTTGAGCCCGAAACAAGCCCGCGCGATTTGGAGAAATGTCGTGGGGGAGAAAGTGTTGCGCGCTCTTTGGGGGGAGGAGGTCAGTTGGGACACCCAAAGCGGCAAGACAATCGGCCATAGCCAGCATCTCACCGGCAAAAACCGCACACCAGAGGGCGCGCGCTTAGTGGCGCGGCGCCTGATTGTCAAAGCGGGGGCAAGGCTGCGGCGTCAAGGACAGGTGGCCCGGTGTTTGCATCTGTCTGCACGGTGTTATCAAACAGGCCGCCAAGGTGCACAGCGGGACCTTTTGCCGACGCAAGACACCTTTACATTGTTACAAGCTTTTGAGGCGCTTTGGCCACGGGTCACGCTTACTACCCCAAAGTCGGTGGGCGTGACCCTGAGCGGATTAAGCCTGTTCGACGATCAAATCCAAGATCTGTTTGAACCGCGAAACTCAGAGGCCCCCACGTCGCGCGAAGCGTTGTGCCATGCTCTGGACGGTTTGAACCGACGCTTTGGGCAAGACACCATTCGATTTGGCGAACTCCCGCGACACCGTGTGCCCTACACAGGGGCGAAAATCGCCTTCAATCGGGTGCCAGATCTGTTGGATTTTGATGAATGAGGCGCACTTTCACAGCTGTGCCATAACCTCATCCGATGTCTCGAAGTTGGCGGTGACGGTTTGCACATCGTCATCATCTTCTAGGGCATCCAGAAGCTTCATCAGCGCTGTCATGCCTTCCAGATCCAAAGGGGTGGTGGTGGTAGGTCGCCAGACAAGTTTCGCGCTGTCACTTTCCCCCAACGCCCCATCAAGGGCCGTAGAGACCGCATTAAGGTCAACATCTGCGCACCAAATGATGTGTCCGTCTTCCGAGCTTTCCACGTCTTCCGCCCCAGCCTCTAACGCGGCAAGCATCAGGGTGTCTTCATCGCCTGCATCCGCCGGATATGTAATCTGCCCTTTACGATCGAACATAAAGGCCACCGATCCTGTCTCTCCGAGATTGCCACCATTTTTGGAAAAGGTGGACCGCACAGAGGAAGCCGTGCGATTGCGGTTGTCCGTCATCGCCTCGACAATCACCGCAACACCACCGGGGCCATAGCCTTCGTAGCGAATTTCCTCGTAGGTTTCCGCATCCCCGCCCTGGGCTTTCTTAATCGCCCGTTCAATGTTGTCTTTCGGCATCGATTGGCTTTTCGCTTCCTTCACGGCCAGCCTGAGACGGGGGTTTTTATCGGGGTCAGGGTCGCCCATTTTGGCCGCAATGGTGATTTCTTTGGACAGCTTAGAGAAAAGTTTAGCGCGGAGTTTATCCTGCCGCCCTTTGCGATGCTGGATGTTGGCCCATTTTGAGTGTCCTGCCATAGCGATCTCCGGCACTTTTTACACATTTGACTGTGCTCATAGGCGAGGACCGCAGGCAGACACAAGCCCGATGATCCGACAAAGGCGCAATCATTGCGCGCTTTCATGACCGTCCTAAGCGGCGGCGATCAAAATCCCGCTTGATTTCAGAGACGCACAGCTCTGTTCAAAGCATATACGCAGACTTTCGATCTCTGTGACCGTTGCACCGGCACGCGCGGAGGCTTCCATCTGTGCACTCAGTTCAGCCAAAGCCTCAAAGCCAATATTGAGCGCGCTGCTTTTCAGGAAATGCAAGTCCTCCACCAGAGTGTCTTCAGACCCGATAGTGTCCAGACGCTCCACCACCTCGTCCAGAAATAGGGCCAAAACATCGCCCAAATCTTCCTCTCCGATCTCTTCACGCAATTCCTGAACCCGATCCCAATCTAACATCGCGCATACCTTTGATTGTGCAACCTTGCTTTAGAATACAAGTCTAAACAAGGCCTTGACCGCTACAAATTGAATGGTTTCAACTTTAACGTTCAACTTTTCTTAAGTGTCATGCGGGCAAAAGACGTAAGAAAATAAGGCATGTTATTTTATGTATTTCGAAGCAAAACTGCAAGACAACCTGACTTCGCAAAAATCCCGTGTGCTCGTTGTTGATGACAGTCAGTCGCAAAGGTTTTTGCTGGCCTCTATGCTGCGCCGCGCCGGATATGAGGTAATCGAAGCCGCCTGTGCAGAAGACGCTTTGCAACTGTGCAGTGACCCTTCTATATCGCTGATTATCTCCGACTGGGGCATGCCCGGACTGGATGGGCCGGATTTTTGCCGCGCTTTGCGCAAAATCGAACGCCCCTATGCCTATTTCATTCTGATCACCTCTCGGGCAGATCGTCAGGAACGGGCCGAAGGATTAGATTCAGGGGCCGATGATTTTGTCACCCGTCCCATCGATTGGGTGGAATTACGGGCGCGCATCCGTGCCGGGGAGCGACTGTTGGATCTCCAAAATAAAATGAGCGCCCAAAATGAGGTTCTGAACACCACCCTTGGCGAGTTACAAGATTTACACACAGTCCTGCAAAATGATCTTGCAGAGGCGCGTAAACTCCAGCGTTCTCTTGTGCCGCCTGAAATACAAAGGCTTGATGGCTGTACAATTGCCTCGCGCCTTGTCACCTGCGGGCAAATCGGGGGCGACTTGATTGGGCATTTCCCGATTAACGAAACGAAAATCGCCGTGTTTTCCATAGATGTCTCAGGTCATGGCATTGCCTCTGCACTGATGATGGGGCGTCTCTCGGGTCTTTTTGCAAGCACCGATCCAGATCAGAATATTTCCTATTCCACGTGGCTTGACGGTGAAAGACGTCTTGATGCCCCGCATCGGGTTGTGGCCCGTCTCAATCGGTTGATGCTTTCAGAACTTGATACCGACATCTACTTCACCTGTGTTTTTGCCTATCTTGATCTGACCACCGGAGAGGTTGAACTCTGCCAAGCGGGTCACCCCCACCCGATGATTATGCGCCACGACGGCACTGTGGAGCACATGGGCAGAGGCGGCCCCCCAGTGGGTCTTTTGCCCAGCGCACAGTATGAGTTGATAAAATTTTCTCTGAGCCCTAGAGATCGTTTGCTGTTGTATTCAGATGGACTTTCTGAAGCGATGACCCCCAAGGGGGAAATGCTTGGAGACGCTGGCCTGACAACATTGCTCAAAACCCATCAAGGTCTCTCACCCCAGGAAACAATGCAAGCGCTGGAAGACAGCCTGCGCGTTTTTACCGGCAACAGAGAGTTTGAAGACGATATTTCGATGCTGCTGCTAGAATTTACGCCCCGCCAAGGGACCAACCCTGGGGGGTGCGGGCAAACTTGATTGACACGATTAGAGCGTCATATGACGGGCGCGCGCACCGCGCTCAATCGCTGCGGCGTGCAGTCTGTCTATGTCCAACTCATACCGCACTTCCTGCAAAAGCTCGAGTTCCGTTTGTTGCAATCGCCCATCTGCGGCCGCGACATCACACGCTAAGGCGTAAGCGGTTTCAAAATGTGTGGATGGCAAACTTTCGCGGATCAGGCCAAACAGCGCCTCTAGCCCGTCCTCTTCCTCCAAAAGATCGAACACGGTTTGCGCGACTTGTTGCATCCGATCAATGTCGTAATTGGCAAAGATCGGAAGATGATCGACTACGCGCTGAATTGTCATCAGTTCAGATGTACGGATATTCTCATCCGAGGCTGAGATCGTTATCATCAAAGCCACAAGGCTGTCTTGTGCCGTAAAAAGATGGACCGCTTCGCTCACAATATCATCCCTCTTAGATCTACCATGTACCTAAACCGTTCAAGCATGACATTCAATCGATCTTCGCAAGGGAAACCACGCTGACCTTTAAACGGCCCATGTTTTACGAGAGGCCACTTACCTATATCCTCTTATTGACGCTTTGGCCTCTCACTTCTAAGCGTTTCCACGACACCTTTGAGGAGACGACAAAGTATGACTGATCTGCGCACCGCTGCGATGACCGCAAAAGCCTGGCCTTTCGAGGAAGCGCGCAAGTTGCTCAAGCGCGTCGGTCCGAATGGACCCGAGAAAGGATATGTTCTGTTTGAAACAGGATACGGCCCTTCAGGCTTGCCACATATCGGCACCTTTGGGGAAGTGGCGCGCACAACCATGATCCGGCGGGCTTTTGAGGTGATCTCGGACATTCCCACACGGTTGATCTGCTTTTCGGATGATCTTGATGGGATGCGGAAGATCCCAGAGAACGTCCCTAATCCCGATAGGCTTGCACCATATTTGCAAATGCCGCTCACCTCTGTCCCTGATCCGTTTGAACAGTACGAAAGTTTTGGCCATCACAACAATGCCATGATGCAAAGGTTTTTGGACACCTTTGGCTTTCAATACGATTTCATCTCCTCAACGGAGTTTTATCGCTCAGGCCAGTTTGATGACATCCTGCTGCGCTGTGCAGAACGCTATGACGATTTGATGGCGATTATGCTAAAATCACTTCGTGATGAGCGGCAGCAAACCTATTCCATCTTCCTGCCCATCCATCCCGAAACAGGCCAGGTGCTCTATGTTCCGATGACGCATGTGGACGCCGCCAAGGGCGAAATCAGCTTTGATGATACGGATGGGCGCGCATGGACACTGCCTGTGACAGGGGGACACGTGAAGTTGCAGTGGAAGCCGGATTTTGGGGCCCGCTGGGCGGCTTTGGATGTGGATTTTGAGATGTTTGGCAAAGATCACTCCACGAATGCGGCGCTTTATGATGGGATTTGCCGCAAACTTGGGGCGCGCCCACCAGAGCACTTTGTCTTTGAGATGTTTTTGGATGCCGAGGGGCAGAAAATCTCAAAATCCAAAGGCAATGGGTTGTCCATTGATGAGTGGCTGACCTATGCCGCTTCTGAATCGCTCAGCTACTTTATGTATATGAAACCCAAAACAGCAAAAAGACTGTGGTGGGATGTGATCCCCAAGGCGGTGGACGAATATCATCAACAGCTTGCCGCCTACGGCACGCAAGACACAACGCAACGACTTAATAATCCTGTGTTTCATATCCATGGCCATAATGTACCCCCATCAGATATGGTTGTGTCGTTTTCGATGCTCTTAAATCTTGCCAGTGTGGCCAATGCCGAGGATAAAGAAACGCTTTGGGGCTTTATCCAACGCTACGCGCCAGAAGCGCGCCCAGAAACACACCCGATGCTTGACCAGGCGGCAGGTTTCGCCGTGCGCTACTTCAATGATTTTGTGAAACCGGAAAAAACCTATCGTCCCCCAACAGAGGTGGAACGTGACGCCCTTTTGGCGTTACGTGATGGGTTGCAAGCTTGGGACGGTGCCGCCGATCCAGAGGCTTTGCAATCGCTTGTGTTCTCATGTGGACGTGACCGTTTCGATCCCATGCGGGCCTGGTTCTCGGCCCTTTATGAAGTCTTACTCGGGTCGAAAAGCGGACCACGGTTTGGCAGTTTCATCGCCCTTTATGGCATTCAAGAAACAGGTACTCTGATTGATACCGCCCTTGCCGGTGAGCTTGTGACTGATTGACGGGACAGCAGACCGAGCTAACTAATCGGTTTGAAAGGAGCTCAATGATGCGGTTATTGATCTTATGTGGCCTGTTTTGCTTGGGACTTGTGACATCGTCCAGTGCGGATGAAGTCGACATTCAGACCGTTATTGACAATCAGATTGATGCTTTCTTGTCAGATGATTTCGCCACGGCATTCACCTATGCAAGCCCTAATATTAAGCGGGTTTTTGGAAACCCAGAGCGGTTTGGGCAAATGGTGCGTCAAGGCTATCCAATGGTTTGGCGCCCACAAAATGTCGAGTATCTGTCGCTTAACCAAATCAACGGTCGGCATGTGCAAACCGTGATGATCACCGACAATACTGGCACGATACATTTGTTGGAGTACGACATGATTGACACGCCTGAGGGCTGGTTGATCAACGGGGTGCAGATCCTGCGCACGCCGCAGATCGGCGCTTAGTGCGTTAATACATCGTTAACCTGCTCACCTTTACCTCCCTTGCTTCAGAATAAAGAGCCGCGTGCCTGTATGGCGGTTTTGAGTTTTCGACTTTTTGGAAAGGGATGCAGATGAATAAAGCGATCACGGATGGATTGGTGCTTAACCCCCCAGAATTTACTGCCGGTCTATCGGTGTGGTCGAGCCAAGATGGTACGCCCGGCTCCGACACATATGAGACCGCAACCAATGCGTCTTTGGTGTCCGCCGATCAGGATTTCAGCGGATGTCTGGAACTGCAAAAAGTGTCCACCACAACAAAAATTCGCTACATGGGGCAAACGCCTATTCTGCCCGGATGTTATCTGCGTGTGACCGCACGAGTGAAAGCGATGTCAGGTAATTTCCCTTCGGTGCGTATCGCCGCCTGGCCAGGCGGTGCTGGCGATCAGAAAGTCTCGGGCCTGACAGAAACCGGCCCTGAAACGCTTCTGACGTCTTATGGAGAGGTTGTCACTGTATCAGCCATTATTGGAACCGGAGCGCGCAACGGTGTTGATATGGTCTGGTCACGCGATGTAATCTACGGCCACATCGGTCTTGACCTCACGGGGGCGAATGGGGGCGTCGTACGTGTTGACGACATTGAGGTTGAGGATATCACCAGCGCCTTTTTGCGGGATATGCTGGATTGGGTCGATGTGCGCGATTACGGCGCAATTGGCGATGGCAGCACCGATGATCACACTGCCTTTGAAGCCGCTGACAACGCTGCAATAGGGCGCAGCATCGTGGTCCCTGCTGGCAGCTATTATCTGGCAGATCACGTCACCATCAATTCTCCGATCCGGTTTGAAGGCACAGTCACGATGCCAGCGGACAAACGTCTGTCACTCACCAAAAATTTTGATCTCCCGACCTATGCCGCCGCCTTCGGCAGTGAACTAGAAGGATTTAAGCGCGGCCTCCAAACGCTCTTTAATTTCTCGGACCATGAAGCCTTTGATATGCTCGGCAGACGTGTCGATATCGATGAGCCGATTGACATACAAGCCGCCATTGAAAACAAAACCACCTATGCCAACCGCCGAATGATCCGAAACGGACAAATCAACTGTGTTGAGTCTCCCAATTGGGAGACAGACGTTTACACGGAAACCGCCAGTTTTGACGCAAGTGACCCAAAACTTCTGACCGAGGTGACCAACATCGCCAGCATTCCTGTGGGCTCTTTAGTAACGGCCAGTCGAGGTGTTGGACGTGAAGTCTATGTTGCCGCCAAGGACGTTGCCACTGGTACACTCACCCTTAGCCTGCCTCTTTATGGCCCACCCGGCACACAAACTTATACATTTTCACGCTTCAAATATGCTTTGGATTTCAGTGGCTTTACCAATTTGCAGCGGTTTGTGCTGTCGGATATCGAGTTGCTTCTGGCCGGCAATGCCAGCGGTATCCTTCTGCCCACGAATGGCTTGATTTTCCATGTCAAAGATTGCTTCATCACAGGCCCTAAGGATCGTGGTATCACTTCGCATGCGACAGGATGCCAGGGCATTTTGATTGACCGCAATCAGTTTTTGTCAAACGAACAGGGCAAAGATGTTGAGGATCGGCGCACGATCGCGTTTAACATCAATAAAAACGATGCCAAAATCCGCAACAATCGCGGGGTAAGGTTCCTGCATTTTGGTATCATGCACGGAACAGGTCATCTGATCATGGGCAACCATTTTTTCCAAGGCGATAGTGTCGATGAAGGTCCTCGTACAGCGGGACTGGTTCTCTCTGACACCAACATAAAAACCATATTCACAGGCAACTATGTTGATAATTGCTACCTGCAGTGGACAAATGAACACGATGGCGCCCCAGATTTCTCTTCAGAGCTTTCTTTCGGGGGACTTTCAATCACAAACAACATCTTCATGTCGTCAAATGTCGGGGCCTGGTATCGTCCGATCCAAATAAAGCCCTATGGGTCTGGGCATTATATCAATGGGATGAATATCACGGGCAATACATTCAAGCAAATCAAAGGTGCCGCCCTTGAACGTGTTGATAGCGTTGACACAAGTATCGCAGACCTAGACACCAATCGGTTTGTTGACGTCACTGTGACGGGCAATACGTTCCACGGCATTGAACAACAATTCCAAAGCCCGATCACCGTTCCGGTCACCGTCAATACCCCCGCAAGCACTTGGGTTGAAGATTTGACGGCTTTCATGCCCTTTGGTGGCAAAGCCCGTGTTGTCACAGCGATTTGCCCAGAAGGCCCTATTCGCAATGCAAGCGATGTCACGGTCTATGATATGCCTTACGCGGCAGGGAAACAGGGTGCCGACGGGCGCTCAGTTCAGATCACATGGTCAGTCGCAGTGAAAGGTAAAGTGTTTATAACTGCGCGCGCGGATGCACCTACTTAATCCGTTTATTATAGCAGTTCACGCTTCATCAGTTCACATTCAAGTGTGCGGCGTAGCGTTTCATCTTGTGCTTTGGAAGAAAATGTTTTCTCCAAAGCACGTCCATATAAAATCAGAAGCTCTTCATCTGATGCAGGCTGTAAATAAACTGCAGTATAGGCGTTCACGTCGATGGCATAACCCGGTAATCCTTGTGCAATTTCGATGGCTGCACGTCGGTCCTCTGCACGCTGGATAACGCTCAAGCCTCCAGAACATATCGCAGCTATGCGTGCAAATGATAGAGAAGGCTCCTCAGAGCCCGCTTTTATGTTTTTTGCAGTGGAGACATGAAATTGCTCTGAGTCAAATATAACAGCACCGACAACAGACCCCCCTGTCGCCAACAACATCCCAGCCAAAATAAGGACATCGAGACTTGGCAATCGCGTTTTTTCATTAGATAGAAATTTAACAATCATTACACAGAACACCAATTACTACTTTGTCGTACTTTGGCTGTGCTATTCGGCGATAGTGAGGAAAATTTCGGACAACTTCTTGGAAGCTTTATGGCCAAGATGCCAAATGCGGTACCGCGTTTTCAAGCATCCTGATCAGATAGAGGCATACCGATGACGTGATAGCCCCCATCAATATGAATGATTTCACCTGTCGTTGACGCCCCATAATCCGAGGCGAGATAGACAGCCGTGCCACCGATATGCTGCAGAGAGGCATTCGTGCGCATCGGCGCATTGGCCTGTGTATGGCGAAACGTCCGCCGGGCCCCTGCGATGGCGGCCCCGGCCAGGGTTTTCATCGGTCCCGGTGAGAGTGCATTCACGCGAATGCCCTGCGGCCCAAGGTCACTGGCCAGATACCGCACCGAGGCCTCAAGCGCCGCTTTTGCCACCCCCATGACGTTATAGAAGGGCATAACCCGTTGTGAGCCTTCAAAGGTTAGTGTCAAAATCGTACCGCCGTCTGTCATCAGGGCCGCTGCCCGGCGGGACACGTCGATGAATGAATAACATGAAATATCCAGAGAGTTGCGGAAGTTCTCTCGTGTTGTGTTCAAAAATCGGCCCGAAAGTTCCGCCTTGTCCGAATAGGCAATGCCATGAACCAAAAAATCCAACGTGCCCCAGGTTGACGCAAGCACCTCAAAAGCATGTTCTAACGCCTGATCGTTGGTGACATCGACATCGACCATAAGCGCAGGCCCCAAACTTTCAGCCAAAGGCCGTACGCGTTTTTCCAGGGCTGGCCCTTGGTAAGAAAACGCCAGGCTCGCCCCATGCGCCGCCATTTCCTGGGCAATGCCCCAAGCGATCGAGCGGTCATTGGCCACCCCCATAATCAAACCGCGTTTGCCTTCTAATAGACCAGCCATCTTTAGATCCTATGCTTCGAGAGAATAAGCGTGCCGTTGGTGCCACCAAACCCGAAGCTGTTCGAGAGTGCGGAATCGATTTCAACATTTTCGCGCAACTCTGTCACGATCTCACTTGGCGCAAGGTTTTCATCGAGCTGTGTGATATTGATCGAAGGCGCAATGAAATTCCCATTCATCATAAGGATAGAATAGATCGCCTCTTGCACGCCTGTGGCCCCCAGCGAATGCCCCGTCATGGATTTGGTAGACCCAATGGGCGGCGTGGTGCCTGCCCCCCAAATGTTGCGGCAGGCCTCGACTTCCTTGATATCGCCCACCGGCGTCGATGTCCCATGGGCGTTGATATAATCGATGCGTCGTCCCTCTGGCAGCTGGCTTAACGCCAAACGCATCGCACGCTCCCCGCCCTCACCGGAGGGCGCCACCATATCGTGTCCGTCCGAGGTGGCCCCGTAGCCTGTGACTTCGGCATAAATCTTCGCTCCGCGGGCGATGGCGCGGTCGCGTTCTTCCAGCACAACAACACCGGCCCCGCCTGCGATGACAAAACCGTCTCGTGTGGCGTCATAGGGACGCGACGCCAATTCCGGCGTGTCATTGTATTTTGAAGACATCGCGCCCATGGCGTCAAACAAACACGACAAAGTCCAATCGACCTCTTCGCCACCGCCTGCAAAGACAATATCCTGTTTGCCAAACTGAATTTGCTCTGTGCCATTGCCCACACAATGCAAGGACGTGGTACAGGCCGATGTGATCGAATAATTGATCCCCTTGATTTTGAATGGCGTGGCCAAGCAGGCTGAATTGGTTGATGACATGCAGCGCGTCACCATAAACGGCCCCATCCGTTTGGGGGATCCTTTTTCGATAACCGTATTAAATGCGGTGAAAAAGTTGGACGTTGACGGCCCGCCAGAGCCCATCACCAGGCCTGTACGTTCATGCGAGACTTCATTCTCACCCAGGCCAGAATCCGCAATCGCCCGTTCCATGGCGATATAATTATAGGCAGCCCCCGGCCCCATGAAGCGCAATTGGCGCTTGTCGATATGATCTTCCAGAACAATATCGGGCACCCCATGGATTTGAGAGCGAAAGCCATGCTCGGCATAACTTTCGGAAAACCGAATCCCAGACTTGCCCGCCCTCAGTGACGTCTCGACGTCCTCGGGTGTATTGCCAATCGGGGAGACAATCCCAATCCCGGTGATCACAACGCGCCGCATGGTGCTCTCCTCCTCACTATTTCTGAGATGTATTTAGTCTATGAAACCGTAAAGACGCAAGATAGCGCCTGTCAAAGCGCGGTTACTCCACCGTCACGGATTTCGCTAGGTTTCGGGGCTGATCCACATCTGTGCCTTTGAAATCCGCCACGTGATACGAAAGAAGTTGAACGGGAATCGTATAGATCAACGGCGCAAAAATAGGATCAACTGTTGGTAAAATAAGCGTTTCCAATGTGTCTTTTGCCGCGATCTCTGCCCCCGCACTGTCCGTGATTAGGATAATTTTTCCTTGCCGTGCCATGACTTCTTGCATGTTGGAGATTGTTTTATCAAAAAGCTCATCACGTGGTGCAAGAACAACCACAGGCATTTTGTCGTCAATAAGTGCAATAGGGCCGTGCTTGAGTTCACCACTTGCATAAGCTTCTGCATGTATATAACTAATTTCTTTAAGTTTCAAAGCACCTTCATGCGCCAAAGGGTACATCACACCCCGCCCTAAAAAAAGCACGTCTTTAGATTGATAGAGTTTCGCTGACAACGCTTTAATCTGTGACTCAAGCCTCAAAGCCTGCGCAAGAAGGCCAGGCAAAGACTGCAACTGATGGACAAAAGCACGTTCGCTTTCTCGATCAATAACATTGCGTTGACGTGCCGCCAAGTAAGCCAAACTCAAAAGAACAACAAGCTGGTTCATAAACGCCTTTGTCGAGGCGACACAAATTTCTACTCCGGCATGAATTGGCAAAGCGATATCACTTTCACGGGCTATAGAGGAAGCCGGGACATTTACCAAAGAAGCAATCGTCGCTGCCTTGCCTTTTGTATGGCGTAGAGCCGCTAATGTATCAGCTGTCTCCCCCGATTGGCTGACAAAAAGCGCCATAGAGTTTGGTGAAATCAGAGGATTGCGATATCGAAATTCACTGGCGATATCAATGTCCACGGGCAGGCGAGCAATTTGTTCGAACCAGTATTTGGCCACAGTACAGGCCAGATAGCCACTGCCGCAAGCGGCCATCGTCAAGCGATCAATCTGGGTAAAGTCTATCGCCTCTGGCGGAGAAATTTGGTCATCTTTTATATAGGTCTGAATACACGTTGACAGGACGCGCGGCTGTTCATGAATTTCTTTGATCATGAAATGTTTGTGCGCCCCTTTATCGACAGCAACTGCGTCGGCTATGATCTGCTCCTTCGGACGGTTGGCAAGGTTACCTGCACGATCATAAATCAACGCGCCTGCGCGGGTTATTTCGGCACAATCCCCCTCTTCCAGATACGTGATCTGGCGGGTCAAAGGGGCAAGCGCAATCGCATCTGAGCCCACAAACATCTCTCCGTTTCCATAGCCAATTGCTAAGGGAGACCCTTGGCGGGCGGCGATCATCAGATCCTCTTCTTCATCAAATAAGAACACCAGCGCATAGGCGCCTTCTAGTTCTGCAAGCGTATGTTCAACTGCATCGCGGGGGCTCATACCTTCCGAAAGGTAGCGATCGCACAACAATGCAATCGTCTCTGTGTCTGTATCGGTTTGATAAGACACACCGAGAGAAGCCAATTTTTCCCGCAGAGACTGATAGTTCTCTATAATACCATTATGGACAACCGCCACACGCCCTGCTCTGTGTGGATGACAGTTTTCAACCAAAGGCGCTCCATGCGTGGCCCAACGCGTGTGTCCGATCCCAGACTTACCACGTAAAGAATCTTTGACCAAAAGATCGCTGAGATTTACCAATTTTCCAACTGCACGGCGCCGTTCCAGGCGGCCCTTTTGGATCGTGGCGATACCTGCGCTATCATATCCGCGATATTCAAGCCGCTTGAGGCTTTCCACCAGCAATGGAGCGACCTCATGATCGCCTAGAATGCCTATAATGCCACACATCCCTCTATCCTTTCTGATTGGTCTTGATGGCCCTGAACCGCCCCATAAGCTTTCGCGCGAGCCCTGGCTTATTAACCTGACGGGTCCGTCCCAATGCCAAAGCACCATCGGGCACATCCGACGTAATAACAGAACCTGAGGCCGTCATCGCCTCCGCGCCGATTTTAACCGGCGCCACAAGGGACGCATTTGAGCCGATAAAAGCCTTTGGCCCGATATCGGTGCGATGCTTCATCACACCGTCATAATTGCAGGTGATGGTCCCGGCCCCAATATTGGCCTCTGCACCGATACGGGCGTCTCCTACATAGCTGAGATGATTGATCTTAGCCCCTTGCGCCACCTCAGAGGCTTTGACCTCAACAAAGTTGCCAACGCGCACGTCCCGGTCCAATTCCGCACCCGGCCGCAGCCGCGCGTAGGGACCGATCTGGCACCCTTCTGAGACATGCGCGCCTTCAAGATGTGAAAAGGCCCGGATCACAGCTCCCGTCTCAATTGTGACGCCCGGTCCAAAAATCACGTTTGGCTCCACCACGACATCACGGCCAATATGTGTGTCATGGGAGAAAAAAACCGTCTCAGGCGCGACAAGTGTCACACCCGCCTCCAAAGCCGCAGCTCTCGCATGGTGTTGGAAAATGCTTTCTGCCCTGGTCAGGTCGCTGCGCGTATCCACGCCTAGGGTTTCCTGTTCCGCACAAATCACCACTTGGGCTGACAGGCCCTTGGCCCGGGCAAGCCCCACAATATCGGTCAGATAATACTCACCCGCCGCGTTTTCCGCATGCACATCGGCAATCAGATCGAAAAGACAGGCCCGGTTCGCCCATTTCACACCGGAATTACACAAGCTCACGGCAGATTCTTCGGGGGTGGCATCTTTTGCCTCGACAATACGCAAAAGCGCATCATTCTCGACAATCAGTCGCCCGTAGCGGTCAGGATGCGCAGCGTCAAACCCCAGCACAACCACATCAGCCCCCTTGCGCCGCGCCGCCTGCATTGCGTACAGCGTCTCGCGGGACACAAAAGGCGTATCGCCATAAAGCACCAAAACGTCCCCGGCCTGATCCGCCAGCAAGCTGCGCGCTTGATCAACGGCATGAGCCGTGCCGTTTTGTTCCGTTTGTACCACAACTTCAACAGGCTCATAAATCCGCTTTGCTTCTGCTGCGACCAGATCGGCCCCGACACCGGCCACAACGATCAATCGATCCGGATCGAGGCTGAGCGCGCTTTGCATGGCGTGTCCCAGCAAAGACAGCCCCGCCACTTTATGCAAAACCTTGGGCAGGTCTGATTTCATGCGGCTGCCCCGGCCGGCCGCTAGGATGATAATACTAAGTCCCATCAGATATTCACTGTTACACTTTCTTTTCTTTAAGCGCTGTTTTAATGAAGCCTGTGCGCATCGCAAGAGGATGGGCCATCAAGATATGTAACACATCATAACGGAGATCGGCTGAATGTCGCCCGCCCCTGGCAAACGCACAGTCATTTTCGATCTTGATGGTACCTTGGCCGATACCGCCCAGGATCTTCTGAATGCCGCAAATACAGCGCTTTCTCAGATGGGATATAAGATATCACTTGATGTCGAAAACACCCTGGATCGCGCTGCCGCCTTGCAGGGTGGTCGCGCGATGTTATCCCGCGGACTTGCACAGCTTGGCGACCCAAAAGACACAGAGATCGCGCGCGGCTATCCCCTTCTCTTGCAGGCTTATGCGGCGGATATCGCAACCCACACGCAGTTTTTTCCAGGCGCATTAGACGCCATAGAGGTTTTGCAACAGCGCGGCCATAAAGTTGGCATTTGCACCAATAAGCCAGAGGGACTGGCCCGCAAGCTGCTGGAAAGCCTTGGTGTGATTGATCGCTTCCACAGCCTGATTGGGGCTGATACTCTTCCCGTGCGCAAGCCCGATCCTGAGCCTTTACGACAGGCTATTTTACGCGCAGGCGGTCAGGTCGGGCACGCCTGTCTGATTGGCGATACAATCACCGATCGGGACACGGCCCGCGCAGCCGGCGCGCCATGTATTCTGGTCACCTTCGGTCCGAATGGGCACTCTGTGCGTGATCTTGCGCCTGATGCGCTGCTCGATCACTTTGAGGCTTTGCCGGATCTGGTTGAGGCTTTAGATAAGCCTGTATAAATATGCGATGGTCGCGAAAGGCAGTTTCACATGGCAGAGATATTTTCCAAATCATTCACAGACCAAGCGCCTTTGCCCAAGGCCGCGCTTGAGGCCGCGCTTGCCGTTTTGCAGCATGGTCGCCTGCATCGGTATGCTGTGGCAGATGGAGACGCGGGGGAAACGACCCGTCTCGAAGAAGATTTCGCACAAATGACCGGCGCATCCTATGCGCTCGCCGTGGCCTCTGGCGGCTATGCGATGGGCTGCGCCTTGCGCGCCCTGGATGTGCAACCTGGCGATAAAGTGCTGTCCAATGGCTTCACCCTGGCCCCAGTGCCGGGGGCGATTGCCAGCGTAAATGCAACACCGATCTTCGTTGAAACGACACCAGAGCTGACAATCGATCTTGCTGACTTGAAGGCTAAAATTCACACCTCTGGTGCGCGTGTGCTGCTGTTAAGTCATATGCGCGGACACATCGGCGATATGGACGCCCTGATGGATCTCTGTACGTCCACCAATGTCAAGGTGATCGAGGATTGTGCCCACACCATGGGGGCGGCTTGGACTTCTGTTCCATCGGGGCGGTTCGGCGCGATCGGCTGTTTTTCCTGTCAGACCTATAAGCATATCAACGCCGGAGAAGGCGGCTTGCTGATCACCGATGATGCAGAGCTTGCGGCCAAGATGATTCTGCTCTCAGGCAGTTATATGCTGTATGAGCGCCATGCCGCGCGTCCTGCATTGGATGTCTTTGAGACGCTCAAACTGACAACCCCGAACATATCGGGGCGGATGGACAATCTACGTGCAGCCATACTGCGGCCTCAGTTGGCGCATCTGCCTGATATGAGTGCCGCTTGGAACAGTTTGTACCGCAGACTGGAGACAGCGCTGAAAGGCGTCCCAGAGATCACTGTGATCCACAGGCCCAATAAAGAACACTTTGTTGGGTCCTCCTTCCAGTTCCGCCTTCCAGACTGGCCCGCCGATGAAATCGCCGCCTTTGTGTCCCGGTGCCATGCACGCGGGGTCGAGCTCAAATGGTTTGGCGCGTCGGAGCCCCATGGGTTTACGTCTCGCTATACCCACTGGGCCTATGCGCCGCAGCAACACCTGCCGCAAACCGACCTGATCCTATCAACGCTCTTGGATCTTCGCCTGCCCCTAAGCTTCACCGAAGCGGATTG
>CAWUJT010000043.1:0-17798 GCA_963922715.1 uncultured Thalassobacter sp. | reverse complement strand
TTTCCCTGGCTGTCAACCAAAGAGATTGAACTGGGCATGTGTCCAGTGAATGCTGTGCGGGTGGCCTACACCGGGGAGCTTGGATGGGAATTGCATCACCCCATCGAGATGCAAAATTATCTGTGGGATCAGATCATGGCGGTAGGCGAAAACCACGGTCTTAAACTTGTCGGCGCACGGGCACAGAACTGGCTCCGGCAAGAGAAAAGTTACCGGGCTTTTGGAACAGAGCTTGGCCGGGACGCGACCCCTTTGGAGGCAGGGCTAGACCGGTTTGTGGACCTGAGCAAAGAATTTTATGGTAAAGCCGCGATGGAGGCGAAGGGCCTCCGATCGAAATGTGTGACCATTTTGATTGATGGTCCGCCGGATGCCGACCCCTGGGGTCGAGAGGCACTTTATCACGGATCACAACGCATCGGTCGTTTGACATCCGGCGGCTATTCCGTTGCCTTTGGCAAGCAAATCGGGATGGGATACGTCCGTCCTGATCTGGCTGAGCCTGGGACAAAGCTTAGGGTCAAAATGTTCGATCAGCTGTGGGCGGCTGAAGTGACAGAAGATAGCCCTTATGATCCCATAAATGCCCGTATTCGGCAGGATGGATAAAGCGTGTTTGTGGCCAGTTTGATTGCACGCCCGGGTGGGCTTGAGGCCCCTTTGGTCGAAGATCTGTGTCGCCAGCTTGGGGGCAGGGCCTTGACCTGGCTTGCGCCAAATGAAGCGGCAGAGTTTTCGATAGACGCACTGCCTGAACAGCACGCACAGATTTGGTCTGACCTACAGTCTCAAAACGTCGATTTCGTTGTGCACCCAAACGCTGGACGCCGCAAAAAAATCCTGATTGCGGATATGGACAGCACCATGATTGATCAAGAGTGCATTGATGAATTGGCCGCTGAGGCAGGCGTTGGCGCACAGGTGGCTGCAATCACCGCGCGCGCGATGAATGGGGAGCTTGATTTTGAAGGCGCGCTCTTGGAAAGGGTCGGTTTGTTAAAAGGTCTGCCTGTGGATGTCATCGACACAGTCTATGGAAAAAGCATCACCCTGGCCAGCGGGGGGGCTACGTTGATTGCCACCATGAAGGCGCATGAGGCTTATACCGCGCTGGTGTCCGGCGGGTTTACGCAGTTCACACAGAAAGTTGCCAGCGAGCTGGGGTTTGATGAACATCAGGCCAATGAGTTGCTGGTCGAGGCTGGCCATCTAAAGGGGGACGTTGCCCGTCCCATCCTTGGCCGCGATGCGAAAGTCATCGCACTCAACAGAATCACCCAACGCCTTGGGCTTGGGCCAGCGGATGTGATCGCGGTCGGGGATGGGGCAAACGATCTGGGTATGTTGCGCGCCGCAGGTATGGGCGTTGCGCTCCATGCGAAACCTGCGGTGCAAGCCCAGGCCGATGTGTGCATCAATCATGGCGACCTTACGGCGCTGCTCTATCTGCAAGGCTATCACCAACGTGATTTTATCATGCCAGCATAGAACACCAAATATATTGGCATTTCCGCACAAACTGTTAAATTGCAACACACGACCGAACCTAGGGAGGATTATTTATGAAAAAGATTATGGGCCGTACGGTCCTTGCAGCAATCACGTTGGCATTTGGCACAGAGGCCATGGCCACAGAATGGAATGTGTCCCTTTGGGGCAAACGCCGCGCTTTTACCGAGCATGTGGAAAAGCTGGCAGAGCTTGTGCGTGAAAAAACAAATGGTGAGTTCACACTCAACATTTCTTATGGTGGACTTTCAAACAACCGCGAAAATCTGGACGGAATTTCCATCGGCGCGTTTGAGATGGCGCAGTTTTGTGCCGGCTACCATGCCGACAAAAACCCCTCGATCACTGTGCTGGAGCTGCCCTTCTTGGGGGTGAGTTCTCTGGAGCAAGAGATCGAACTTTCCATGGCCGTGTATCAGCACCCAGCGACGGTGGCAGACCTTGGACGTTGGAATGCCACACTTTTGATGCCGTCACCCTTGCCGCAATATAACCTTGTCGGTGCTGGCGATGCGCCAGCAACCTTGGACGATTTCAAGGGGCTGACTGTGCGTGCGACAGGCGGCATAGGTGCCGCGATGGAGACGATTGGCGCCGTGCCAACATCCATGTCGGCCTCTGAAGTGCGTCAGGCAATGGATTCGGGTATTGTTAAAGCCGTGAGTTTTGCCCCGCATGCCCACATGTCTTTTGGCACGATTGAGAATGCCACGTGGTGGACGACAAACCTTAACCCTGGAACCGTGAACTGTCCCGTTGTGGCCAACACCGACGCGCTTGCTTCGCTTTCAGAGGAACACCGTACTGCATTACTTGGCTCAATCGAAGAGGCGCTTGATCATTATGTTTCCAATTATAATGGGGCGACAATGGACGCTTGGGGGCCTGCCCTTGATGATCGTGGTATTGAGCGCGTGACATTCACGGATGCGGAAATCGAAGGCTTCAAAGCGGCCGCAGCAACCCCAGCCGCCGAGGCATGGATTGCGAAAAACACCGCAGCGGGCCTGCCCGCGCAAGAGCTTTACGATCTTGTCACGGGTATGATTGTCAACAACATGTAATTCAATGTGACCCCCATCATGTGATGGGGGTCATCTTTTTGGGGGGAGGAAGCGATGGCAGGATCTTCAATGGTCCTCAGTGACGACAGCCTTTTGTCCAAACTCGACCGGATGTTCTTACAGTTAGAAAAGCTCCTCGCGCTTTTGAGCGGAATCACTGTGTTTGGTCTGATGGTCTTGGCAGTTGTGAATGTCACAGGACGAAACTTTATTGAATCACCCCTGCCGGGCTATATTGATTGGATCGAACAAGCGATGCCGCTGATTGCCTTCATGGGGATTGCCTATGTGATGCGAGAGGGGGGCCATATTCGTATGGATATCCTTGTAGGTCAGCTCAAAGGACGTCTGCTCTATAGTGTGGAGTTGCTGACAACGCTTCTGATCTTGGTGTTTATGATCCTGATGGTCTGGGGCTCTTGGTCGCATTTTGACCGCAGTTTCGATTGGGCCGCGCCCAATTGGAGCCGGGATAGCACAATGGACATTGGTCTTCCGATCTGGCCGGCAAAGTTACTCGCCCCTGTTGCGTTCAGTGTCCTGTGTCTGAGGCTTGTTCTGCAAGCTGTGGCCTATGTTCGCGCCATCCTAACCGGCCAAGCCATTGCCGTGCCTCTGGTGGCGGACGCGGCGCAACAAGCCGCTATGGAAGCTGAGCAATTGAAGGAGCGCGGCTGATGGACCCGATTGACATTGGCCTTTGGGTCACAGGCGGCCTTTTGGTCATGGTTGTTTTGGGCATGCGTGTGGCGTTTGCCGCGGGCATAGCAGGCTTGGTTGGCTTGGTCTGGATCTTTTGGGCACGTAAGAACTATGGCGTTGAGGATTTCGGCTGGGCGCTGGGTGTGGCGGCCAAAACAGCAGGCCAAGTGCCACATTCAAAAGTGTCGTCCCAAGCGCTCTCTCTCATTCCAACATTTATCTTGATTGGATATCTTGCCTATTATGCAGGTCTCACCCAAGCCTTGTTCGAGGCAGCAAAACGCTGGTTTGCCTGGGTGCCGGGGGGATTAGCCGTCTCGACGGTGTTTGCGACGGCGGGTTTTGCAGCCGTGTCTGGGGCCTCTGTGGCGACAGCGGCGGTTTTTGCCCGGATTGCGATTCCGGAGATGCTCAAAATCGGATATGACAAGCGTTTTGCCGCTGGTGTTGTGGCCGCGGGCGGGACGCTCGCGTCTTTGATTCCGCCGTCTGCCATCCTGGTGATTTATGCGATTATCGTGGAACAAGATGTGGGCAAACTCTTGCTGGCCGGGTTTATCCCGGGGGTCTTTTCTGCCTTCATCTATGGCCTGTTGATCATAGGGCTGGCGCTTACAATCAAGAATTTTGGCCCACCCGTTTCAGGCTTTACCTGGCGAGAGCGGTTTGTGTCCCTGATCCCAGCGTTTCCCATCATCTTCGTTGTGGTGATCATCATTTTCTTTGTTTACAACCCATTTGGTGGGGATGCCTGGGGCACACCCACAGAAGGCGGGGCCATTGGGGCGTTTGTTGTGTTTGTCATGGCGCTCATCCACGGCATGCGTTGGCCCGAGTTGCGGGATGCTTTGATTGAGACGGCAAAGCTTTCCGCGATGATCTTCACAATTATTTGGGGCGTTTTGATTTACGTCCGTTTCCTTGGGTTTGCCGATTTGCCAGGCGCGTTCTCTGACTGGATCACGTCACTGACGATGCCGCCCATGCTTATCCTGATCTGTATTCTTTTGGCCTACGCTGTTTTGGGCATGTTCATGGATGCGATCGGCATGTTGCTGCTGACACTTCCCGTTGTGTATCCTGCTGTCATGGCGCTGAACGGTGGTGAGTTTGTCAGTGCAGAGGATTCAACCTTTGGCATGTCCGGGCCGATGTGTGCAATTTGGTTTGGCATCTTGGTGGTGAAGATGGCAGAGTTCTGTTTGATTACACCGCCGATTGGCCTGAATTGCTTTGTTGTGGCCGGTGTGCGCGATGACTTGAGCGTTCAAGATGTGTTTAAGGGCGTGACCCCGTTTTTCATTGCCGATGCCATCACAATCGCACTTCTTGTGGCTTTCCCTGCGATAGTCTTGTGGTTGCCAAGTTTTGCCTAATGTCGCGTGCTACGAGCAACTTTGCAGTTGCTTTTCATAGAGGTTTGCACGCTCATTGACAGTGTCTGCCACACGAATAAGCCAAGGCTTTTGTAGATAAGAGCGCCGCGCATATCCTGTGTGTCCTTCGTGATACGCTAAATACTGGTTTCGCGTGTCGTCCAGAGCGATGCCATTCCGCTGGAGCGTTTTATTCATATACCATCCCATGAAATCACTGGCATCCTTGATGCGGTGACGTTTTGCGCGGCGCTGTCCTGTTTCACGTTTATAATCGTCCCAGGTTCCATCTAGAGCTTGGGAATATCCGAAAGCGGAGCTTTGCCGCCCCACTGGGATAACACCCAAAGCAAAGCGATACGGCGTGCGTGCATTTGATATGAATTTACTTTCTTGATAGATAACGGCCATTAGAACATGCGTTGGCACGTTCCATTTACGTTCAACAGCTGAAAAAGCTTGGCGGTATTCACGACGCTCCTCCAAGATTTCACAAGCATTGTCGAGATTTGAAGGAGGCCGCCCCCCTGATGATCCACAAGCCGCAAGCGCCAATACCAGAAAAATTATATAACGTGCCATAGATAATTGCCTCAGCTTTTTATTTTGATTTGTACTACATGATAGATCATTCGACTACTTATTGTGCCTCGTTGACAATTTTTGGCAAATGTATGCTTTTGAAATATGTCTAACCTTTCGCAAAAAATTGCTGCCCGATATTTTTAGAATAATCCTGAGATCTTGTGACTGTAGATGCGTCACATAATTGTGAGGACTGTCAGAGTGTGCTTCACACTCTGTTTCCGTTAAATTGCATCATCACGCATGGACAAGCTGGTCGAGTCGCCTTTAATATATCTCTTGCAGGAGAGAATAATGCCATTGACGACAAAGGCAAAATATACGCTTGGACAGGTTGTGAAGCATCGGAAGCATCCCTTCCGCGGTGTCGTGTTTGATATTGATGCTGTATTTGCCAACAGCCAGGAATGGTATGAAGCGATACCAGAGGATATGCGTCCTAGAAAGGATCAGCCATTTTATCATCTTCTTGCTGAAAATGATGACAGTTACTATGTCGCTTATGTTTCTGAACAAAACTTAGAGCTTGATGACACCGGCGAACCTGTGTCTCACCCAGATATTCCAGACCTTTTTGGAACCTTTGAAAAAGGAAAATATCCTTTACAATTTATTTTAAACTGACAGCTTACAAAATTAAGCATCCATTCACTTATTTTTGTCACACAATCAAAACGGTCAAAATTGAGTGAAATATGCCATCCCAGGCGCATGAAGATCGCGTTCTCGAAGAACGCCGAAAACGGCTTAAAGCGGAAAAGCTCTTGGCACAAAAGGCTGATGAGCTTTTTGTCGTGAACAAGCGATTGGCAGAGCATGCAGATCAACTGAGTTCCCAAGTCATTGTGCAACGCGAGGAAAACCAATCTCTGCATGGGGAACGTGTGCAAGCCATCGAAGAACGCGACCGTGCCACACATAAAGCTATTCAAGCAGAACGCCGCCTCTGGAACTCTTTGGAGGCCATTCAGGATGGCTTTGCAGTTTTTGACAAAGATTGGTGTCTTGTGGTGGCCAATGCAGCTTTCCTGCGTGTGTTTCAAGATATTGAAACTATTAAACTTGGAAGCCATTATGAAGATATCCTGATTGTCTGCGTTGAAGAAGGTTTGATAGATTCAGGTGAGCGCAATCCAGAGGATTGGATTGATTACATGATTGCGCGCTGGGAAAGCACGCCTATTCCTGAAACGACTCTGGAGCTATTCAATGGTGCTTATTTGCAACTGCGTGAAGTGCGCACAACGGAAGGGGATGTCGTCTGTTTGATTGAAAACATAACAGAGTCCATAGAGCGGGAAGCCGATCTGCGCCGGGCCCGTGATGAAGCACAAGCCGCCAGTCGCGCCAAATCGGCGTTTTTGGCCAAAATGTCCCATGAAATTCGCACGCCTATGAATGGCGTTGTCGGCATGGCGGACCTTATGATTGAGGGCGGCTTAGACGAGGAGCAAAAGCTTTTTGCGGAAACCATTAAGAATTCGGCGGAATCCTTACTTATCATTATTAACGACATTCTGGATTATTCGAAACTCGAGGTTGATCGGGTAGAATTCCGGGACGAGAGTGTCGATCTAGAGGCGATGATTATCGAGTTGATCCGTCTTCTAAGTGTCACTTTAAAAGATAAAGACATCCAGCTTTTTTCTGAATACCCCTTTGATCTGCCAACTCATTTCCAGACTGATCCAGGGCGTTTGCGGCAAATCCTAACCAATCTTCTTGGCAATGCGATTAAATTTACAGAGCGCGGTCATGTTGCGATACGCATTTCGTTTCAAAAGGATGATGATGCGCAGAATCTTCTGGCTATATCGATTGCTGATACAGGCATTGGAATACCTGACGACAAGCAGGAGCTTATTTTTGGTGATTTCAACCAGGTCGAGGATGGATCAAGCAGACGCTATGAAGGGACTGGGCTTGGTCTTGCGATCACCCGTGGGTTGGTTGAGCGCATGGGGGGAACAATTTCTGTCGAAAGTACACTCGGGGAAGGGTCTAATTTTGTTGTCACACTTCCCATGAAGGTGGAGCCTGCAGCGAAATGCGCCTCTTTACCATCGGATCGAGTGTTCGTGGTGATTGACCATTGCGAGGAAGCCGCTCAGGCACGTGTGCGAGAACTCACAGCGATGGGGGCAGACGCCAAATCCGAAACACAAATTGCGAATGTGCCACCAAATGCGGTTGTGCTTTGGTCCGTTCGAAAGGGGGATCAATTACCCCCATACCCAGAAGACATCCCCATTTTGTTGATCGGTCAAGAAAAACATGTGCCAGAGGGTTTTCGATGCCCTTGGAGAGTATTTATCGCTGCGCCAGGCACCCGGGCGCTAATTCTGGAAACGTTACACGCAATTATGGCACAGGCAAAAAAACCTGAACCCGTAACACCAATTTTAGAAACAGCACCCTCCCCTGAGAGATGTTTGAGAATGCTTGCGGCGGAAGACAACAAAACCAATCAGTTGGTTTTTCGCAAAATGCTCAAGGCGCTTTCTATTGATCTGACCATGGTGGAAAATGGGCGGGAATTGGTTGACGCCTATAAACCAGGTATGTTCGATATGGTTTTCACAGATATTTCCATGCCAGAGATGGACGGGTTAGAGGCAGCGCAATCTATCCGTGGCATTGAAACAGAGAAAAATGTGCCGCGCATTCCCATTGTTGCCATGACCGCGCATGCCCTTGCTGAAGATGAGGAGAAAATCCTTGCCTCAGGCATTGATTACTACATGACAAAACCTTTGAAGAAAGCGAAACTTATTGCTCAAATCAAAGCGCTTTGCCCGAAGGATGTGCACTTAGAAGTGCCGGAGTGACGCGATAATATCCTGTCTCAAAGCCGTCCCAGTTTCGGATCGGTCCATGAAGATACTTCTGGGCAGTTGGATGCGCTGCGTCTAGCGCACCGACACGCACCAATAACGCCGTAATTACGGCCTCTGCCGCACGGGTTGCCCCATCTGCAATTTTGACCGCAAGGCCGCGATCGAGTTCTGGGCAGATTGCAACGAAAACGCCTTCTGCTCCAGTTTTTACAGCAGCATGCCCCTCAAGCGCCTCCATAAGTTCTGTGCAGGCACGCCCTTTTCCGGCCACCATGACAGGTTCAGCCATCATCGCGTGCGTCAGACGTGTCATCGCCTGTCCGCGGCGATCATGGCCACCACGTGCAAATCGTCCCATGGCTGCAGCTAGGTTGGAAATGGATGTGGCAAAGTTTGGCGCAGAACATCCATCAATGGCAAAGCCTGGAGACGACGATCCCGTTAGGTCTTCAAAACATTGGCGGATCGTCTGCTGTACAGGATGGTTTGGATCATGATACTCTGAGCCGCCACCAATACTTTGCGCCAACATTAGAAACCCCGCATGCTTGCCCGAACAATTGTTATGCAAGCGCAAGGGCGCATGGTCATCACATATCACTCTACGACGTTCATCACGATCTCGCGGCATTTGTGGTCCACACCGCAGCGCGTCATCCGTGAGGTCCATTTCCGCAAGCCAGCTCGCAACTTCTAGGCGATGGACGGCTGCCCCTTGATGGGAGGCACAGGCTAACGCAAGCCGTTTTGTACTCAGGTCATCGGCATACCCGCCCTCAACAAGCGGCAGGGCTTGGATCATTTTGCACGAAGATCGGGGGAGTATTATCGTCTGACAATCTCCCCAGGCCTCAATGATCTCACCTGTCCCATCGCAAATCACAGCATGACCGAAATGCACACTCTCCAGAAAGGGACCGCGCCAGACCTCCAGCATGCATTCAGCGTTATTCATGTCTTGTGATCCCTTATGACCAGCAAATTTCTGCTTTTCCCCCATTCCGGGGTTTTCGAATGCTTTGTGCATTCTTTATAATAGAGTATAAAACCAAATACCAATGAGCAGTGTGTCATGATAAATTGGCATTGCATAAGAATAAGAAGATTGGAGCCACCAACAATGAAACTCTGGGGATATTTTTGCCTTGCAAGTTTGCTTCTGACTGTCTCTGGTGCCTTTGCCCAAGAATACAGCACAAATAGTGTGGCATCGAACACAGATTGGGTGGTGTTCGTGGAGGAAGAGCCAAAGCAATGTTGGGTTGTGTCAGCCCCAAAAGAAATCGTAAACACACGGGATGGTCGTGTCGTGTCTGCCCGCCGTGGGGATATTCGTCTTTGGGTGAGTTTTTGGGCTGAGTCTGAAGCACAAGGTGAGGTAAGCTTCACAGGCGGCTACCCTTATGAGGACAACAGCCAAGTCAAAGTTGAGATTGGGTCAACAAGTTTTTTGATGTACACGGAAGGTGAAAGGGCTTGGGCCTTGTCGCCTGAAGATGATGCACAGATCATTGCGGCGATGAAACGCGGCGCCGAAGCTGTGGTTACAGGCCTCTCAAGCCGGGGCACAACAACCCAAGACACCTTTAGTTTGCTTGGGTTCACGGCCTCTGTTGCGGATGCAGAAGCCCGTTGCGAAAGCTAAATGGCATCGTGACGCCTTAAAATAGCCAGAGGGTTAAACCTAAAATGAATGCAACAGCCCCCATCACACAAGATGTGTTGACACTTCCCCGTGTGGAGGGTGCGCCTCAGGACCGCAATCTCATAGGGTTGACGCGGGATCATTTGAAGTCAGCGCTGTTGTCGATTGGGACACCGGAGCGTCAGGTGAAGATGCGTGTCAATCAGGTTTGGGCCTGGCTTTATCAAAAGGGTGCGCGCGATTTCAGTCTGATGACCAACCTCTCAAAAGAGTTTCGGACAAAACTTGCGGAGAATTTTGAAATCAAACTGCCTGAGGTTGTCACTCGCCAAGTCTCTCAAGATGGCACACGGAAATACCTGATGCGTATTGCGGGCGGTCATGAGATTGAAACCGTTTATATCCCAGAAGAAGGCCGGGGCACGTTATGTGTTTCGAGCCAAGTTGGCTGTACGCTGACATGCAGCTTTTGCCACACAGGCACGCAGAAGTTGGTGCGCAATCTCACCTCCGCTGAAATCGTCGGGCAAATCATGGTCGCGCGGGATGATCTAGGGGAATGGCCGGCGTTGGGTCGTGCCCCCAAGGAGGAGACGCGACTGCTGAGCAATGTTGTGCTGATGGGGATGGGAGAGCCGCTCTATAACTTTGAAAATGTCCGCGATGCGATGCAGATCACGATGGATGGTGAAGGCCTTGCGTTGTCACGGCGGCGAATTACGCTGTCCACCTCTGGCGTTGTGCCTGAGATCGCGCGCACAGCCTCAGAGATTGGATGCCTTCTCGCAGTCAGTTTTCATGCGACCACGGATGACGTGCGCAATAAACTTGTGCCGATTAACAAGCGCTGGAATATTGCCACGCTCCTTGATGCGCTCAGAGAGTATCCGAAGCTCTCAAATTCCGAACGCATCACGTTTGAGTATGTGATGCTCAAAGGCATCAATGACACCGATGCGGATGCGCGCCGTTTGATCAAGCTGATCCAGGGCATTCCTGCGAAAGTCAATCTTATCCCTTTCAACGCCTGGCCAGGGGCACCTTATGAGCGGTCCGACTGGGATCGGATACGGGCATTTGCGGATATAATCTATAAGGCGGGATATGCCTCTCCCATTCGCACACCACGCGGCGAGGATATTATGGCAGCCTGCGGACAACTTAAATCCGCAACTGAGCGCGCCCGCAAGAGCCGTGCACAGATCGCCGCCGAAACACAGACCGAAAATCTTTAAGCGACGGTCGGACGTCGTGTTGTCAGGGGTGTTTCCTTGATTGGAAGGTGTACGATTGCCGAAAGCAGTCCAACACCAACACCGATCCACCAGACCGTGACATAACCGCCTGTGGTATCGTAAAGACTGCCGCCCAGCCAAACGCCCAAGAAACTGCCCAACTGGTGGCTGAAGAACACGATGCCATAAAGTGTGCCCATGTATCTTAAACCATAAATATGGGCCACAAGCCCGCTTGTAAGCGGAACAGTCGCCAACCAAAGGGCCCCCATGGCCAGGCTAAAAAGAATGACAGATAGGGGGGTGATTGGGAGGGCAATAAATGTTGCCGCTGCCAACGTCCGGCCCAAATAAATGATGGCGAGCAAATATTTCCGACTGTAACGCTTTCCTAACCAGCCTGCATAGATTGTTCCCGCGATATTGGCAGCCCCGATCAAAGCGATGGCTGCCGCGCCCAAAGACGAGGTGCTGGTGATTCCGATCGAATACAGCACGCCATTGGGATCAATCGGGCCGCACATTTCTGTGACAAAAGCAGGAAAATGCGCGGTAATGAAGCCAAGTTGATATCCGCAAGAAAAAAACCCAACGAAGATCATCGTATAGCTTGGGTCTTTGAACGCTTTCACAAGGATGGCCCCCATACTCTCTTCCAGTTCTGCTTTGCTGATCACTGGGGAACTGCGCAGCATCGGCAATGTGAAGAGTGTGGCCAAGATCATAGCGGCGAAGATCAGAAAGACATCCTGCCAAGAGAAAAAGCCAAGCAAGTATTCTGCGAGTGGAGCACCAAAGACTTGCCCGGCAGAGCCTGCCGCTGTGGCAATGCCAAGGGCCATAGACCTGTTTTCATCGCTGGCCGCGCGCCCGACAACAGCTAAAATCACCCCAAAGCCTGTCCCTGCGATACCAAACCCGACCAGAATTTCGAGAAGTTGATGGGCTTCAGGGGTGACAGCGAAAGAAGATAGGACGAGGCCAGCGGCATAGCACAAGGCACCAAGAATGATCGCCTTTCGGTCTCCGAACCGTTCCGCGATTGCGCCAAAAATCGGTTGACCAATCCCCCAAAAGAGATTTTGGATGGCAATCGCTAAGGAAAACTCTGCCCGTGGCCAGTTGAACTCGGTGGCGATTGGGATTTGGAACACACCGAAACTCGCGCGGATTGCAAAGCCGATCATAATAACGATGCAGCCGCCAATGAGAACGGGTGTGAAGAGGGGTGTTTTACTTTGCGCAGTCATGTCTGGAAAATTGCGCTGCTTTCTGTTCAAGGTCAAATCAAGTTCTGTGAAGAAAGCTATGTGCTTTTTTTGTGGTTTATGGCCCTGTAAAGCATACTTATGACTGACAACATAGAAGTCCTCTACGATAAACGCATCAAAGAAGGGAAGTTGACATCCGATCCTGCCCAACGGGCTGTTGTGCATAAATTAGAACGCCTCCGTTCCAGCTTGAGTCAGAAGGACAGCGTATCTCTTCTGGGTCGGTTTTTCCAACCCAAAGCTGAGGAGGGCCCTTTAGGGCTGTATTTGTGGGGGGGCGTCGGACGGGGTAAATCCATGCTGATGGATCTGTTTTACGATAGTTTAACGGTCCCTTCTCGCCGAGTGCATTTTCACGCATTTATGCAGGAAATTCATTCAGAGATGGCAGCGGCGCGCCAGCGGAAGGTTCAGGATGCGCTCGCCGTTGTCGCTACGGAGATCGCGTCGACGGTGCGTGTGTTGTGTTTTGACGAAATGCAGATCACAGATATCACAGATGCAATGATTGTAGGGCGTTTATTTGAGGCTCTATTTGCCGCTGGCATTAAGATTGTAACAACCTCAAATCGCCCCCCATCTGACCTGTACAAAGACGGGTTAAATCGACAGCTGTTCCTGCCTTTCATTGCATTGATGGAAGAAAGGTTAGAGGTGGTTGAGCTCACATCATTGAAAGATTATCGTCAAGACCGACTAAAGGACACAAAGACATATTTTCATCCCCTCTCATTCGACACGCGCACGCAAATTCAAGAGATATGGCGCGACTTGTCAAACGGTCAGAGCGAACATTTGACACTTAAGGTACATGGCCGGACTGTTGAAATTTCTGCGTTCTCAAATGGTGTTGCGAAAGCGAGCTTCTCAGAACTTTGTGACCGTCCACTTGGGGCCGCCGACTATTTGGCTTTGGCACAGCAAATTCGTGTTCTCGTTTTGACAGATGTCCCACAACTATCCCACGAGCGTTTTAACGCAGCGAAGCGATTTGTGACGTTGATTGACGTTATATATGAGGCCAAACTTTGTGTTATTATTTCCGCAGAAACTGTGCCACAAATGCTCTATATCGAAGGCGACGGTGCATTTGAATTCGAACGGACGGTTAGCCGACTTTTAGAGATGCAATCTACGGAGTGGTTGAACAATTTTAATGCCATTAAAATATAGTATTTGGTGCAGGCACAAATCTTATACCCCCGCTAGACCGTAAACCGCTTGTTCCTGGCCGAATTATTTTATAGGAAATATTTTGGCTTTGTGGTCTTAATATTGCCTCAACATTAATTCTGTTGTTTAGCTTATTTCCGAATGTTTCGCTAGTAGATTGAGTATTCTTATATTTTTCTAGTTGGCCACCGATTGTTGGATATGCTGATATAAATTGTACTTCTTCTGAATTGAGGAAATCATCACTACTTTTGGACGCAGGTATTCCAGAGTCAACAGGTCCTGAAATCGCTCTTAGAGAGGCGAACCTAACTCCAGACAAACTTAATAACGCTTTATCTTTAAGATTATTATTAGCTAATAAAGATTGAAAAATATTTTCAAAATTAGAATTTTCGGTCTTTGTACTCACAAAAGGATAAATTATTATACAGCAAAGAACAAAAATTTTTGGATTCATTATAAGTTTAGCTATAGTGTAAAACAATAAATTATCCTTTTATAAAATATAAACCACAATTCTCCTCTTATTTGTTATCTCTAGAATACGTTAATGGCAAATTTATGGCGATATTTACATGGCTAATTTATAGCCGCCTGACTCTGTGGTCAAAAGCTGTGCTTGTCCTGGTGTGGGTTCAATTTTTTGACGGAGCCGGTAAATATGCGTCTCAAGCGTATGTGTGGTGACACCCGCATTATATCCCCAGACCTCATGTAGCAAGACATCGCGGGCAACGGTTTTACCACTGGAACGATAAAGAAATTTGAGGATATTGGTCTCTTTCTCTGTGAGATGTATTTTCTTTTGATCTTCTGTGGTCAACAGCTTCATAGAGGGCTTGAACGTATAAGGGCCAAGTTGAAAAACGGCATCCTCGGATTGTTCATGTTGGCGTAATTGCGCCCGGATTCGGGCCAGCAACACAGGAAACTTAAAAGGTTTTGTGATATAATCGTTGGCCCCAGCGTCAAGGCCAAGGATCGCATCTGCATCCGTGTCATGTCCGGTGAGCATCAAAATGGGGGATTTAACCCCTTGCTTCCGCATCAAGCGGCACACTTCTCTGCCATCTGTATCAGGGAGGCCAACATCTAACAAAATCAAATCGTAGAGTTGTTCTTTCGTGCGCGATAGTCCCGAAGCCCCACTGTCGGCTTCAAACACATCGAAGTCTTCTGTCATCACCAGCTGCTCTGCCAGGGCATCGCGCAAATCGTTGTCATCATCGACAAGAAGAATTTTTTTCAACGTACTCATAAGTCTCTCCTTCTTTTGTATTAGAATTAGCCAACTCCCTTATACTCCTCCAGTTTTTGAAAAGAGATTGATGCTGGTTTCACGAACTTGTGCGCCAAAAGTGGGATTTGTTGCAAAACCACACACACGATGTTGCAGGTTGGATTTAATTGTTACAGGTAATGGTATGGACCTTACAGCTAATGCCATAGAAAAACTTGCACAAGCGCGGTATGATTTGCGCCTGGGCCTTCCTATCGTCTTACAAAAGGGGGAGGTATTTTTGTGTTTTGCGGCCGTTGAAACCCTGCCTGCAACAAGACTAAACAATTTAGAAAAACACGGCGTGTTGACTGTTGCTTTATCTCCGCGTCGGGCAGAAACGCTCAAAATTCAAGTCTATGATGAAGATATTGCGCGTATTGTCGTGCCTTCAAATCCCGATCTGGCTTGGTTGCGTGCAATCGCAGACCCAAGTCAGGATTTAGAAAAACCTTTCAAGGGGCCATTCGTCAGCCTGCGCGACACTGGGGCAGGGCCTTGGCGGATCGCCTTAGGGCTTTTGAAAAGCGCAAGACTTTTGCCCGCTGCCGTTGGGCTGGCGCTCTCTCAACCACCTGGGGGGCTCACTCTTGTTGAGGGTTCGCGCATAGAGCCGCGGTTACTTGGCCCCCCTGAGTTGCAAGAGGTGGTTGCCGCCCGAGTCCCGATAGAGGCGCATGCCAACGCGCGCCTTCATGTCTATCGCACAACGATTGGTGATGACGAACACTGCGCTT
Source organism: uncultured Thalassobacter sp. (assembly GCA_963922715.1). GTDB lineage: Bacteria > Pseudomonadota > Alphaproteobacteria > Rhodobacterales > Rhodobacteraceae > CAWUJT01. Next base: position 2,382 of record CAWUJT010000043.1, on the reverse strand, counting down.
TGGTGGTAGGGGATATTGAGCAGACACGCCCGCCTCTTGTCCGGTTGCATTCTGCCTGTTTCACAGGTGATGTTTTGCACTCGCTCAAATGCGATTGTGGCCAGCAACTCAAGACCGCTTTGGAACAAATCGGGCGGGAAGAGGCCGGGGTTTTGCTTTACCTTAATCAAGAAGGGCGCGGCATTGGTTTGATCAACAAGATGCGCGCCTATCATCTACAGGATCAAGGGTTTGATACGGTGGACGCAAACCATCGCTTGGGGTTTGAGGATGAGGAACGTGATTTCCGACTGGGCGCTGCAATCCTCAAGCTGATGGGGATCACGCGCGTGCGGTTGATGACAAATAATCCCGCAAAGATTGCCAGCATGACGGCCCAAGGCCTTGATGTCGTGGAACGTGTGCCTTTGTCGATGGCGCCAACACCCGAGACAGAGGGATATTTGGCCACAAAGAAAGCAAAATCTGGGCATATGTTGTGACCATGCGCGCCGTTGATATGGTCGTGACGCCTTCAGGCGTGTTGTTTTGTGGGATACGGTTTCCCTATGTCTCTGGCCGGAACGGAATAACACAGCATAAACGGGAGGGGGATGGTGCAACCCCCCAGGGGGTTCACCGCATTGTGGGCATGCTCTATCGGCCCGATCGGATGGCCCGGCCTGCCGATTGGGCGGTTCCGATCCGCCCGCGGGATTTATGGAGCGACGATCCCACGGATGAGGAGTATAACCTGATGGTGTGCGTCCCCCATGCCTTTCGTCACGAGCGTCTGTTCCGGGCGGATCCCCTTTATGATCTGATGTTGATCACAGATTGGAACTGGCCTTTTGCGGAACGTGGCAAAGGGTCGGCCATCTTTATCCACCAATGGCGGCGACCTGGCTATCCTACAGAGGGCTGCATCGGCCTGGCCCCAGAGCATCTGCGCTGGATTGCGCCCCGCATCACCTATCAAACACGGCTGATTGTGCGCTAGCTCCGTGGCCCAAAAATGGCAGAGCCGACGCGGATATGCGTGGCGCCAAAGGCAATCGCTTGTTCAAAATCGGCGGACATCCCCATGGAGAGACCACTCAGGCCATTGCGCGCGGCGATCTTCGCCAAAAGCGCGAAATGCAACGACGGGGGGTCCTCCACCGGGGGGATACACATGAGCCCTTGCAAAGGCAGGTCCATGGCACGTGCCTGAGCAATAAACGCATCAGCCTCTTGTGGGAGAACACCGGCCTTTTGCGGCTCGGCACCTGTGTTGATTTGAATAAAGAGGTCGGGGCAGGTGCCCAATTCTTGCGCCACGTCAGCAATGCGGCGGACGATCTTCGGGCGATCCACGGAATGGATCACATCGAAAAGTGACATCGCTGCGCGAGTTTTATTCGATTGTAACGGGCCAAGAAGATGCAGTTCAACATCTTCGAATTGCTCTTTCCAAGCGGGCCATTTGCCTTCTGCCTCTTGCACGCGGTTTTCGCCAAAGATGCGATGCCCTTGGGCCAATACCGCCGTGACCCGCGCGGGGGGTTGGACTTTGGACACAGCAATCAATGTGGTGCGCCCCACACGGCCCGCTGCGTCCTCTGCCGCGGCGATACGCGCTTTGATTTCAGATAATGACATGAGTGGCGTTATGCCCAAAAGAAAAGAGCGGGCCAAGACCCGCTCTTCATATCGTTATATCCAAGATGGATTAGAAGGACATTGCCAAACCAAGAGAGTATCTGTCTGTATCTGTAACAGTACCAGCATCATCTTCTTCTGAACTGCTATAGGCAAAGTGAGCTGAGATCCCATCGCCCAATTCATAAGCTGCAGCAAAGCCAATACCGTCAGCTTCGGTTGTACCTTCTGTGCTTTCCGCATAGTTAATGTGCAATGAAATAGCGTTGATGCTGTATCCGGCGCCTACTTGAATATATTCAAGATCATCTGTGTCATTACCACCATCAGAGTACATCGCACCGATGCTGAAGTCATTGATGTTGTAGACAGCTGACACACCAACAAGGTCATTATCTGTGGTGTCAGCGGCTTCTTGATAACCGATACCAAAGCTGAGGCCTGCAATGGACCCACGGAAACCAATTGCGTATCCCACTTCACCATCAGCCTCGCCATCTTCATTTTCACCCTGCTCAGCAGATACGGCAAACGCATAATCACCAAAAGAATACTGATAGCGGACAATCATGCCGTCACCATCGCCGTCCAGATAAGATCCAGCATAACCAGCGTATGAAGTTTCGTCGTCAGCGATAGATCCAGGGTTGCCGATGTTACCACCTTCGGTCAAAGCCCAGTCCATCGCGCCATCTGTGTCACCATATGTCACTGTGCCGAAACCACCAGACAAAAAGATTGTATAGTCAATGGAGTCGTTAT
>CAWUJT010000042.1:0-17875 GCA_963922715.1 uncultured Thalassobacter sp. | reverse complement strand
GTTCTGTTATATTAAAGACTGCCCCATAAGTGTTGCAACAATAAGTGACAGAAGTAGATATAAAATCACGATAAATCGGTCGAGTTGAAGGCCGAGAAAAAAAGTTAAGCCGCTATAAGTGTTTTGTATAAACTGCATTATTCTTTTCTTTTTGAATGTCCTAATACAGACTAATTAAAAGATGATTATGTCCAAAATATGTCTTATATCAATTTTGGTTAAATCGAATGTATATAATCAGGGACAGAAAATATCCTGACTGAGTCCAAAGATCATCAGACTGCCAATCAAAATTAACCCGCCAATCATCATGATGTTTCTCACCCATGCAGAGGGCGGCTTCTTGAAGAAAGCTTCATAGGTGTAGAAGACAAGATGTCCGCCATCCAAAACAGGGATAGGAAAAAGATTTATAAGACCCACCGCCGTTGACAAAACAGCGATGAACCAAACAAATTGTTCGGCCCCAAGACGCGCTGCGTCACCGCTTGTTTCCGCAATTCCAATGGGACCAGAAAGGTTACACGTTGAAATCTGACCTGTAATCATGTGCCATAAAGCAGAAAGACTTGTGATCATAATCCCATAAGTCTGCTGCACGCCCCACCACATCGCCATCAAGGGACCAATCGGCTCTGAGATTGGTTCGAAAAAAAATCCGCCTGTGACCCCAATCAGCCACCGCGTTTCAAAACCACCATCCGGAAGCGGAAGATCGGCGCGCTTAGGGGACAACGATACTTCGATCGTTTCTCCAGCCCGCCAAATCGAAAGGGTCAGCATCTCACCGTCAGACTTTCCGACCTTAGATATTAAATCGTCGAAATTCACGACTGGTTCGCCATTCACAGCGCGGATGAAATCACCCTGGATCAAGCCCGCATCTATTGCGGCAGTGCGCGGCTGAACGCTGGAAATAAGGGGCAAAAACGGCCATGCTGCTTCTATCTCTAATTCTTCCCCATCGCGCAAAATCCTATAGCGCGCTTCTGCACCTTCGCTTTGAACCGCACCAAACTCTTGAAGGTCACCGATTGTCTCAACCAAAACACCGTTTAAAGCCAGAACCTGATCACCTGCTTCCAACGTTACAAGATCATCGGGCAGGGGTTTGACAGAGCCAATAATGGGATCCGTCGTTGCGCGACCTTCTATGAGAAAAAACACTGCAAAAACAAGAATAGCCGATATGAAATTGAACATAGGGCCGGCCAGAACAGTCAAAGCTCGTTTCCAAAGGCGCGCGCCGTGCATTGTTGTCTCTCGTTCCGCATCGGTCATTGTCGAAGCTTCGTCAGAGGAAGCAACCGATGCGGCATCGCTGTCGCCTTTGAATTTCACGTAGCCTCCCAAAGGTAAGGCTGCAATCTGCCACTGCGTGCCGCGCTTATCTGCCCGAGACCAAATCACTGGACCAAAGCCTATTGAAAACACATCGGCCTTTATTCCACACCAGCGGGCTACGATGTAATGTCCATACTCATGAATGCTTACAATAATGGAAAGCGCGATAACGAAAAAGACCACTGTCCAAACAATATTTCCTAACAGTGGTAAAAGGCTGAAATCCATATAAAAAGCTCCTTAAATCAGCATATCAACGCTTTGCAAGTTCACATGCATATATGCGTGTCAAATGATCAATATAATGTATATTTTCAAGGTTAATGGCCATGCGATCAAGACTTTCACGCGCCTGGAGGTGGTTGAGAGTGCCCTCGACAAGACGGGCCATGTCTAGAAACCCAATATCCTTTGCAATAAACAAATCAAGTGCCTGCTCTTTTGCCGCATTAAAACATGCCCCGGCCAGCCCACGAAGCGCCATCACCTCCCGCGCCAATCGTAGCGCGGGCCAACGCGTCTCACAGGCTTGGCGAAACTCAAGTTGGGCGATGCGCGCAAGATCAAGACGCTCAATGTCAAGTGTACGTCTTTGCGGATAATGTAACGCAAACCCAATAGCATGGCGCATGTCAGGAGGGCCAAGATGGGCCATCAAACCGCCATCACAAAATCCCACAAAGGCATGGATCAAACTTTGCGGATGCAAAACAGCTTCAATGCGGCTGGGATCGACTGAAAAAAATTCTCTGGTTTCAATAAGCTCCAAGGCTTTGTTAAACATAGACGCGCTGTCTATGGTGATCCGTTGCCCCATGTCCCAGTTCGGATGCCGACACACATCCGTAAGCGTTGCTTGACTAAGCTTTTCAACAGGCCAATCTCTTAATGCGCCGCCCGAGGCAGTGATGATGATGCGCTCAACCGTTGAAATATCTTCCCCCAAAAGCGCCTGAAACACCGCGGAATGTTCTGAATCAACAGGTAAAATTTGTGCGCCATATGCTTTGGCTTGTGCCATAAGATAAGGGCCAGCGGCCACTAGACTTTCTTTGTTGGCAAGGGCAAGTGTACGCCCATGTCGCAGCGTATTTAAGCTAGGGACAAGACCAGCAACACCGACAATGGCGTTCATCGTCCAATCGGCCTGACGCTCCGCCGCCTCAGCAATTGCGTCTGCACCGGCCGCGTAAGCCACGTTTGACCCGGCAAGTGCATTCTTCAACGCTGTCCCAAGTTCAGGATAAGGTGTTGCTGCAACTTCTGCCTGTAACGCTTTGGCATCTTTGGCTAAACGTTCGATATTTCTGCCACCTGTTAAAGCAACAACATGGTAATCCTCTGGTTTCTGCCGAAGCAATCCGAGGGTATTTTGACCAATAGAGCCGGTCGCCCCAAAAACCGAAACGCGGCGCATCAATAGCTGCCCGATGGTGGAAAGTTCATGGTTGCCTCGATCAAAAACAACAGCATCGCAGCTCCGACCATGGCATCGAAACGATCAAAGAGCCCACCATGGCCTGGAAGAAGGTTTGAGCTGTCTTTGACGCCAGCCTTACGTTTCACAGCAGACTCAGCGATATCTGCAAGTTGAGCTATCATCGCAAGGGCGATAGAAATCCCGATGATTTCAGACCCAATGCCAAGATTTACCATGACGCCAAAACCAACGAGCGCCGCCGCACCCCACCCTGCAAGTGTGCCAGCCCATGTTTTGTTCGGTGATAAACTTGGCCAAAACTTTCGCCCCCCGATAAGACGACCAACCATATATCCAGCAATGTCAGAGGCCGCCACCACAGCCACAAGCCATATCATCCAAACAAGTCCATAGGTCGTTAAATGAAATATAAGACCGAAAGCTGCAAGCAAAATGGCCGCCGAGAAACCACTAAAAAGACGCCTGTGCCGTGTCATAATTGTCAGTCCCGCAAAGGGCACAGTCAAGAGAACCGGCAAAACAGACCAAAGTGGAAAAACAAGCGACGCACTTAAACTGAGTGTGGCGAGACCGCCTAAAATGAGACTTTGATTTTGGCTTGTCCCAAGCAAGATGCATAGCTCCCAGATCATCGCACCCGCAATCACCGCAACCATCAATGTAAACCATGGCCCGTCAAGCCATAAAGCGATAGCACAGATGCTGACCAAAACAAGAGAGGTCAAAAACCGCGGCAAGAAATCACGAAATACTGTCATCGCCTGGTTCAATTCATCACAGCCCCAAACCGGCGCTCTCGTTTCGTATACCGCAAGAGTACGTCCTCAAAGTGCCCGCGCGTGAAATCAGGCCATAACGTATCCACAAAGTCATACTCTGCATACGCTGACTGCCAAAGAAGGAAATTCGAAATCCGCGCCTCACCACTGGTGCGGATAACCAAATCTGGATCGGGAAGAACATGCGTATCCAAGTAGCGCGGCAGCGTTTCATCTGTTATGTCGTCAGGGTTAAGCTTACCGAAGGCGACATCCTGCGCCAACCGTTTCGTCGCGCGCGCCACTTCGTCCCGGCCACCATAATTAAGTGCAATCGTGAGGTGGACATGGGTGTTTTTCTGCGTACGCGCTTCAAGCATATCCATTAACACGCGGAGTTTTTTATCAAGCCGCGCGCGATCTCCGATAAAGCGGACACAAACCCCTTCTTCCTGGAGCGCTTGTGCTTCCTTTTCGATATATCGCCGGAAAAGCATCATCAATCCCGTAACCTCGGCTTGCGTTCGTTTCCAGTTCTCAGTCGAGAAGGCAAAAATTGTAAGATATTTTACGCCATTTTCGGGACAGGCTTGCACGATCTCCCGCACCCGACGCGCGCCAGCGCGATGCCCCAAAAGTCGAGGCCGTTTGCGCATTTGGGCCCAACGACCGTTTCCATCCATGATAATCGCAACATGGGTTGGCCCGCGCGCCTTCATGTCTGACATGACAAAATTACTCTTGATATTGCCGCCTCAGACACCGTCAAACCTGCATGATTTCCGCCTGTTTGATCTCGAGCGCGTCATCGACGCGCTTGATAAAGGTGTCTGTCAGATCTTGCACCTCGGCCTCCCAGAATTTTTGATCATCCTCAGACAAACCATCGGATTTGGCCTTCTTGATTTGATCCATGCCATCACGGCGGATGTTGCGCACGGCAACGCGCGCGCTTTCCGCATATTGGCCAGCAACTTTCCCCAACTCCCGACGGCGTTCCTCATTCAACTCTGGGATCGGAAGCATGATAATGGTCCCATTTAACTGCGGGTTTATACCAAGGCCGGATTCGCGTATCGCCTTTTCAACCTTGCCAACCAGGCCTTTGTCCCACACGTTCACAGTGACCATGCGCGGCTCTGGCACATTCACCGTCCCCACTTGGTTGATGGGTGTCATCGCCCCATAGGCCTCCACCATCACGGGCTCCAGCATAGCGGCCGATGCCCGCCCCGTGCGCAAAGACGCGAATTCCGTTTTCAAGTTCCCCATCGCGCCTTCCATCCGGCGGTGTAAATCATCTGTATCGAGTTCGAAATCTTCCGACATCGCCCAACCTCTTTCTATCGTTGTTCACCCACGTTATACGCTGTCGCGGACGATTGTATAGGTCCCTTGCCCAGCCAGGATCGCTTGAAATCCACCGGGCGCGTCAAGACTAAACACAATGATCGGCAGGTGATTGTCGCGCGCCAAAGCAATGGCAGAGGCATCCATAACTTTCAGATGCTTCGTCAGCACTTCATCGTAACTGATCCTATCATAGCGTTTTGCATCTGCATTGCCCAGTGGATCCGCATCGTAGACACCATCGACCTTGGTGCCTTTAAAGATTGCCTCACAGCGCATTTCATTGGCTCGCAATGTTGCCGCCGTGTCGGTTGTGAAATAGGGGTTTCCCGTACCGGCGGCAAAAATACACACACGCCCCTTTTGCAAATGGCGCACAGCGCGGCGGCGAATATAAGGTTCACAAATTTGATCCATAGGAATGGCGCTGATCGCCCGCGTGTGAACCCCCAAAGCCTCCAGCGAGGCTTGCATCGCCAAAGCGTTCATCACTGTGCCAAGCATGCCCATGTAATCAGCTGTGGTGCGTTCCATGCCTTGCGCGGCCCCTTGCAAGCCCCGAAAAATGTTGCCCCCACCGATCACAAGGCAAATTTCAACCCCAAGATCATGGACCTTTTTGATCTCGTCCGCGATGCGCTGCACCGTTGGCGGGTGCAGGCCAAACCCCTGGGGGCCCATCAAAGCTTCCCCGGATATTTTCAGCATCACGCGTTTGTAAGATGGATTGACCGAGGTGTGTGTGTTTGTCATGTATTGACTCGCCCAGATGTCAATTTTACGCAAGATGTCGGATTTCAGCAGCGAAGTCCATGGCTATTTTTCGTTAAAGATTAATATCAACTTCGAGTGACAAGACTCTGATAAATATAGACGACATACCTTCTGAACAGCATGTTTTGATCGCAGGCCCTACGGCCAGCGGCAAATCAAAGCTGGCCTTGCATATCGCGCAATCTCAAGGTGGGGTTGTGGTCAATGCCGATGCTTTGCAGGTTTTCGATGGTTGGCGCATTCTCACAGCCCGGCCAACGCCATCGGAGGTGGCGCAGACCCCCCATGCGCTTTATGGTCATGTGAATTTTGCGGCCCATTATTCAGTTGGCGAATGGTTGCGTGATTTGGCGCCTTTACTAAACCGGCGCACAATCATTGTGGGGGGGACGGGGCTTTACTTTCGCGCCTTAACCGAAGGCCTTGCAGAAGTGCCACCAGTGCCCGAAATAGTCCGCATTGAAGCACAACAACGGCTAGAGGCCGAAGGGCTCTCGGCACTGCTTACTGAGCTTGATAGCGAAAGTTTAAGGCGCATTGACACACAAAACCCTGTGCGTGTTGCACGCGCTTGGGAGGTTCAGCGCGCAACTGGGCAGCCCTTGCATGTTTGGCAAGATGACACGCCTGCCCCCCTGCTTCCACTGGCGCAATGCATGGCTGTGTTGCTTGACGCGCCCAAGGATTGGCTAAATCCACGGATTGAACAGCGCTTTGATCACATGCTGAAGGCGGGTGCCCTTGAAGAAGCGCGCGCGAATTTACCAGGCTGGGACCCGATGCTTCCCGCAGCGCGTGCGATTGGCGCGGCTGAACTGATTGCGCATATAAACGGAGAGCTGACGTTGGCGCAAACACGCGATGCAGCCGTTTTGGCAACGCGCCAATATGCAAAACGGCAAAGGACGTGGTTTCGCACCCGGATGAAAGCGTGGACACATCTTTCCGCCGAAAAAATCTAAGGCTCTTTTGATCAGTCGCTTATGCAAAGCGGACACGGCTAATTTGTCTGAGATTCAACAGAACAACGAAACACACTGAAGCATTGTTTTCAGCCAAGGGTACATTATACTCAAATAAAACTGGAGATCATTCATGCTGATAACCGTAAATGGACAAAGCCATGATGTTGATGTTGAACCCGACATGCCGCTTTTGTGGGTCTTACGAGATGTGATTGGCTTAAAAGGACCAAAATATGGCTGTGGCATAGCCCAATGTGGCGCCTGTACGGTTCATCTTGATGGCGTGGCGGTCAGGTCTTGCCAGATTTTAGCAGGCGATCTTGCAGGCGAAGACATCACCACCATTGAAGGTCTGGGAAGCCCAGAACAACTCCACCCCGTCCAGACGGCTTGGATCGAGCATCAAGTGGCACAATGTGGATACTGTCAGTCTGGCCAGATCATGCAGGCGGCCTCCTTGCTTAATGACATCCCCAACCCTACCGATGAAGACATCGATGCAGAGATGTACGGCAATCTTTGCCGCTGTGGCACATATCCGCGCATTCGTGCCGCCATCAAAACCGCTGCTGAAAAGTTGCAGGAGGCAAGCTGATGAGCAGGCTAGGTAAAATCGCCCGACGCACATTTTTGATCGGTGGAGCGGCCATCGCGGGTGGGGTGGCGTTTGGGGTATATTATACCAAACGTGACCTGCCCAATCCACTTTTGAAAGATCTCGCTGACGGAGAGGCTGCGTTCAACCCTTTTGTCAAAATCAATGCAGATGGCATCACTCTTATCACGCCCCGCGCCGATCTGGGACAGGGGGCATATTCTATTCAGGCTGATTTGATCGCAGAAGAATTGGACATTGACCCTACTCAGGCGACAATCACGCCAGGTTTGCCCGATCCGGCCTATTACAATGCCGCCCTCATGGCCGAAGGTGTGCCGTTTCCAGCCTATAGTGATGGGTTCATCCCTGAAATAATGCGCAGTGTCATGGAGTTGCCTGCCAAACTGTTTCAATTGCAACTGACGGGTGGCTCTTCTACAGTCCCGGACGCTTATGAGAAAATGCGCACCGCAGGCGCTGTCGCCCGTGAGACCCTGAAAGAAGCCGCAGCACGCCGTCTGGGAAGCCCACGCGAGGATATGCGCACCGAAAATGGTCATGTCATCGCACCAAATGGCACACGTTTGGCCTACACAGAACTTGCGGCGGAGGCCGCGCAGATTGACCCGATTACCGATGTGACGCTACGCAAAAGCTGGTCCCGGTTGGGGAAATCGCGCACCCGCTTAGATATGGTGGCCAAATGCACGGGCACAGAGCGCTATGGCATCGATGTTGACCTGCCCGGCATGGTTTATGCCGCCGTACGGGCCAACCCAGGAATCGGCGGAACGATGGAACGATTTGACGCCAGCCAAGCACAACGCATGAGAGGTGTGCGTAGGGTGATGGAGGTTTCTCATGGGGTTGCTGTGATCGCGGATAACACTTGGCGTGCAATAAAAGCGGTTGAGTCCATTGATGTGGCCTGGGGACCGGGACCCTATCCTGCTACAACAGAGGCTTTGTTTGCTGAAATCGGCAAAGCGCTTGACGATGAAGCACTTATTGACAATCAGTTTCGCGACGATGGGAATGTGGATAAGCGGTTGGATGATACGGCTGTGACTGCGGACTACAAAATCCCCTATCTGGCCCATGCACCGCTGGAGCCAATGAACGCCACGGTGCGGGTGAGCGACGATCTCTGTGAGATTTGGACGGGAACACAAATCCCGCTTTTTGTTCGCGGTCACGCCGCAGATATAACCGGACTCGACCAAGGCCAGATCAAAGTCTACGTGACACCCATGGGGGGTAGCTTTGGCCATCGCTTGGAGGACACCCATGTGATCCAAGCTGTTGAGATTGCCAAAGCGATGCCAGGTGTGCCCGTTAAACTAACCTGGTCTCGTGAAGAAGATATGACACATGATTACCCCCGGCCCGGCGCCTTGGCACGCGGTCGCGGTGCGGTGCGCAATCGCGAGATTGAAGCCTTTGATCTGTCCATTGCGTCATCCTCTGTTACGGCGAGCTCTCTGACACGGCTGATGGGCTCTGTGCCGCCTGGCCCAGACATTCAAATCACAGCGGGTGCATGGGATCAGCCGTTCGCCATTCCCGATTACCGCGTCACTGGCTATCGCGCGCCAGAATTGGTGCCGGTGTCGTCCTGGCGCTCTGTCGGGGCATCGGGCAACGGCTTTTTCCATGAAAGCTTCATGGATGAGTTGATCTATGCGGCAGGTGCCGATCCTTTGGAGGAGCGGTTACGGCTCTGTCATCACGATGTCTCACGCAAGGTTTTGGAGACCGTTGGCGAAATCTCAAACTGGAACGGCACGGCCTTAGCACCAAATCGGGGACGCGGCTTGGCCTTTACGCTGTCTTTTGGTGTGCCCACTGCCTTGGTGACAGATGTGACCCAAACAGACGCAGGGCTTAAAATCGACAAGGTCTTTGCGGTTGTAGACAGTGGACCTGTACTGGACCCGGATAACTTCGAGGCACAAGTCTTTGGCGGCGTGATCTGGGGTCTGAGCCATGCTATTTATAATGAGCTGACTTATGTGGATCACGCGCCGGAACAAACGAACTACGACTGGTATGAAGGGCTGCGCCTGCCGCAAATCCCTGAAATTACGGTGCGCGCATTGGAGAATGCCGAAAAGATCCGGGGCATCGGAGAACCCGGTGTGCCCCCTGCGGCACCGTCTTTGGGTAATGCGATTTTTGCGGCAACAGGCCAACGGCTGCGTGAAATGCCATTTGTCAAAGCGATCGATTTTGTTTGAAGGTCACGCGTTTGCATTGCGCCATAGAGTGAACAGCCCGGTGACGACGATAATCGCGGCCCCAAGCAACGTCAGCATATCGGGCCATTCCCCAAACACAAACCAACCCAAAAGCAACCCCCAGATCATCGCTGTGTAGCGAAACTGGGTGACAAACCCAATTTCTCCAACCCGCATCACCATGACGCTGGATAGATAGGCCAAGGCGATGAACAAAGCGGCCAGAATGATCCCAACCCCTTGCTCCAGTTGAACGGTTTGCCAAGGTTCAAAAAGGCTGCCGATCAGCCCTAAAAGGGTCACAGCCACCGCTGTGATGATCGAGACAAGTAAGGACGGCACACCGGCGGCCAACCGCCGTGTGATCACATCGCGCACCGTCACCGCAATTACAGCCAAAACGCCCAAGAGCGCGGCGCTGTTGAATCCGGCAAGGCCCGGTTTAACAATCAGCAACACACCGAGAAACCCAACCGTAATCGCGATCCACCGCCGCCATCCCACCCGTTCGCCCAAAAACACGGCACCGGCAAAGGTCAGTGTCAAAGGCAAGGCCTGTAGAATGGCCACCAGATTGGCAAACGGCATCAGTGTCAGTGCAATGATAAACGGCAGAAACGCGGCCAGTTCTGCCAATGCCCGCAAAGCAACCTTGCCCCACTCTCGGCGCGGAATGGGCCGAAAGGTATTGCCGATATACCAGGCCAACAGCATCATCACAATGATCACCACACAGCCTCGCAAAAAGATCGTTTGAAACAAAGGTAAGCTGAGGGCGACATATTTGACGCACGCATCGTTGAAAGTGAAGGCGGCCATCGAAACGGCCATAAGCCCTGCCCCACGTCTGTTCCCATCTTGAAGAGTCGTCGTAGCTGGCACCGTCACTGTGGCGGCTCGGGCATAAGCGAGATTGCCGCGCGCACATCTAAGCCAAAGCGCTTCTCAAACAATTTCCAGGCCTTGTTATGATTGAGGATTTCTGCATGGGGGGGAACGCGGCGCCCACTGTCATTGTGCCAATGCAGGGTTCGCAGAAACATGAAATCGTCAGGGTCCATAAATGTAGGCACATGACACGGCAAGCGGCGATGATTGTAACGGTAGATAGAGGTTTCCAAATCGGAGGTTGTGATCATAGCACAAGCAAGGCCAAGCGGCTGCGCCTCTCGGAATTCATAAAAGGACTGCTTTGGATCGGCCAAGTTCCAATAGACCCCTTTTGAAAAGGCAATCACGAAGGGGCGAATTGCCAGCCCAGCGCCGATGATTTTGTTGGATAACAGGCGTGTTTTTTCAATGTAATCGACAGCCACGGCATCATCGTCATCAATCCGAAAGCCTGTGACATGGGTGGCATCTTCCTCCAAGGCCCGGCGAAATCCACGTTTGGCCGCGCCAGCCGCGCCCATACGCTGCAAAAATACAGACTTCACGAAACCGTATCGCTCTTCCAAGCGACGTATGCGCTTTTTGAAAGGCCAAGGTAAGTTTTGCCCCGATTTGATCACCAGAGTGAAATCAGGGTCCGTTTGGGCGGCCAGCGAAGGCAGGGTAATTGTTTCAAGATACGAAAACTTGGTTTCAAGACGATCAGGATCGTAGAGATGATCTTCCAAAGCTGCTGGAGAAAGCTGACTGACGGAAAAACCCTCTTGCGCTGGATAAGAAAATCTGAGGAGGCCAATGATCTGATTTTTGAAGTTTTGCATAAGTTTGTCATGGTCGAATAGATCAAATTTGACCAGTCTTAAACAAAAGACAAACGCAGTTATCAGGACCTTCGTCGCAAAAAGACAAGAAAATTGTCGCTTTTTGTCGAATTAACCCTATGTCGGCTGTTGACGGCACTCCAAAACTCGTGCCGAATAAGAGAATACTAAGTGTAGAAAGCTTGTTATCTCTGGAAAAGGGACAATAGGCCAAACTGCCTTTGATATAAAAACAATTTGCCTAAAAGGGGAGATACGACATGACAATTCACGAAAAGGCTCATATCCATCCAGCTGTGTGCATGTATGCAACAGAACATGAAGCTGGACATATAGATCGCCGCGAATTTCTAACACGCGCCACAGCTTTGGGTGTTTCCACTGCCGCCGCTTACGCCTTGATCGGGGCCAAACCTGCCAAAGCTGCTGGACACGCAACACCCGCGCGTGGTGGCACCTTGCGCATGCAAATGGAAGTGCGCGCCCTGAAAGATCCAAGGACGTTTGACTGGACACAAATCGCGTATGTTACAGCCGGATGGTTGGAATACCTTGTAGAATACAATTCTGACGGGTCTTTTGAACCGATGCTTCTTGAAGGGTGGGAGGCCAATGACGATGCCACACAATACACTTTACGTGTCCGCAAAGGCGTGAAGTGGAACAACGGTGACGATTTCACTGCTGAGGACGTGGCACGCAATATTACCGGTTGGTGCGATAAAGATGTTGAAGGCAACTCCATGGCTGGACGTATGGCCTCTTTGATCGACCCCAACACAAATAAGGCAATTGAAGGGGCGATTGTTGTTGTTGACAGTCATACCGTACAACTGAACTTGCCTATGCCAGATATTACCATCATCCCCGGCATGGCCGATTATCCTGCCGCGATTGTGCACGCCAGCCACGATCCGGCGACAATGCTGGAAAACCAAATCGGAACCGGGCCATATCTGAATGAAAGTCACGAGGTGGGTGTAAAATCCGTTCTTGTGAGGAATGAAGGCCATGAATGGTGGGGCTATGCAGCTGGCAAGGGCGCCTACCTCGACCGTATTGAATACATTGACTACGGCACTGACCCAGCGTCATGGGTGGCCGCTGTTGAAGCTGAGGAGGTGGATACCCTTTACGAAACCGTTGGTGAGTTCGTTGATCTCGTGACCAGCTTAGGCTGGAATACTTCTGAAGTATCCACCGCATCCACAATCGTCATCCGCCCCAATCAACTGGCCGAAGACGAAAACGGAAATAGGATATATGCCGATAAGCGTGTGCGCCAAGCGCTCGCCATGGCTGTGGACAATGCCATATGCCTTGAGCTTGGCAACTCTGGTCTTGGGGAAGTTGCTAACAACCACCACGTCGCGCCTGTCCACCCAGAGTATAACCCAACTGTGGGACGCATACCCCACGATCCGGCGCGCGCCAAAGCTTTGATGGATGAAGCAGGCATGGGCGATTTTGAGCACGAGATATTCTCGATCGACGACGATTGGCGTCGTAACACCACAGATGCCGTCGCTGCGCAATTGCGGGATGCCGGTATCAAGGTGAAGCGGACCATTCTGCCGGGCTCAACATTCTGGAACGATTGGACAAAATATCCTTTCTCTTCAACAAATTGGAATCACCGGCCGCTTGGAACACAGGTTCTAGGGCTGGCTTATCGATCTGGAGAGGCCTGGAATGAATTCGGCTGGTCCAACCCTGAATTCGATGAATTGCTTGCACAGGCCAATTCCTTGGCCGACGCGGACAGAAGACGTGAAGTAATGGGTCAGATCCAGGCCATTGTTGTCGATGAAGGTGTAACGATCCAGCCTTATTGGCGGTCACTTTACCGTCCATCCCGTCCTGGTGTCGTAGGATGTGAGATGCACATCGCCTATTTGCCTCAAATTTATAAGTGGGGCCTTGAGGCTTAAGGTAAAATCCGGGCCGCGCCGAACTCAGAGGCGCGGCCTAAAAAACGTGAGATTGCAAACAGCACGATATTCTGAAAAAAATAAAAGCGATCAGCAGGGAATTTTATGGGACTTTTTATCCTTCGCCGACTGGGGGTGATGATTTTGACGGCACTCTGCCTGACCTTCATTGTCTTTTTTCTAACAAATCTCTTCCCCAACCTGGAAAAGTTGACCAAGTCCGAGGGAAATTTTCGTATGTCAGATGAAGAAGTGATCGCCTGGCTTGAGCCCCGCGGTTATCTTGACCCGCTACCAGTTAAATACGGTCGATGGCTGGGCGTTGTTCCGGGATGGGTAGGTGAAGACTCAGAAGGGCGCGTGATCGGTCGGTGCATCTTGCCCGGCATGGCCCCGGAAGAGGCACCACGCTACTGTGGATTGTTACAAGGCTATATGGGATATTCTTCGGTATTCAAAGCCGAAGTCTCTGCGATTATTGTTGAGCGCGGCTCACAAACTCTGAAACTTATGGGCTGGGTAATGCTGGTGATGGTGCCAGGCGCACTGATTGTCGGTGTGCTTGCAGGGATGCGCGAAGGTTCTAAAATGGATCGCTCGCTTTCCACTTTCTCCATCGCCACTACAGCTACCCCGGAGTATGTCTCCGGCGTGATCTTTATCGCGATTTTTGCGGCTTCTGCCTCCCCCCTCAATGAATTTCTGCGTGAAAGTGGCCTGATCGACGGACGTACTCTACTTAAGGGAACAGCGACTTCCGCGATGGAAAACGCCACCTTTGAAAATTTCTTCCTGCCTGTGATCACCATCGCGCTTTACGGCATGGGTTACATCGCACGAATGACTCGCGCCTCTATGACGGAGGTGATGACGGCGCAATACATCCGCACGGCGCGCCTTAAAGGTGTGGCCTTCCGCACAATCGTTTTAAAACACGCGTTGCGCAATGCGCTGATCGCACCGTTCACTGTGATCATGCTGCAATTTCCCTGGCTTTTGAACGGTGTGGTGATTGTTGAGACGCTGTTTAACTTCAAGGGGTTTGGCTGGACCCTGGTACAAGCCGCTGGCAACAATGATATTGAGCTTTTGCTGGCTGTCTCAGTTGTGTCCGTTGTGGTGGTGCTCGTGACACAGCTGATCTCTGACATTGGCTACGTCTACCTCAACCCCCGCATTCGCATCGCGTAAAGGAGGCACGGATATGGATCCTCTTTCCTGGACAGGCCCAATCGGCATTTTCCTTAACCCAGCCCTCGGCATGGCGAGCTTGGTACTTTTGATTGGCGTGATCGCGCAGATTGTGCTGAGTTGGGTGATGCTGGAAGAGCGCATCACCTTCAATGCAGATGGAACAGCTGTAAAAGCAGGTGGCATCGTTGGGTTGACCAATGAGATTGTAAAATGGAGTCTTGCCGCCCTTCTTCTGATCTTACTGGCCTATATCCTTGGCGGCGTTCTCTCGGGTCACTCGGGCGGTGGTGTGATGGGCGGTGTGACCCAGCGCTTTACCCCCGTGCTTGTGGCGCTTGTGCTAACTTTTGTCCTCTCAATTCGTTATAAGCGCAGCCTTGGCCTTTATGGCAAACTGATGGATTCGACCATTGGCATGATCGGTTTTGGCCTGGTGATGTTCTGGGTCTATACAGCGTTTTTTTATGGCACCTTCGATTTGATCGCCACCCATGATCCCCTTAGCCAAGTCTCTGGTATGAAGAATAAAGTCCCTGGAACGCCTTTAAACGGGGCAGAGGCCGGCGATTATGCCTACTACCTTTTGGGGGGCGACAACCTGGCCCGCGATGTGTTCAGCCGTATGGTGGCGGGTTCAACCATCGTGATTATCATCGCGCCCTTCGCCACACTGTTCGCCTTTATGGTGGGCATCACCTTGGGCCTGCCTGCCGGATACTACGGTGGTACGCTTGACACATTCCTCAGCTTTCTGGCCAATTTGATCCTCGCCTTTCCGGTGATCTTGCTATTCTATCTGCTGGTCACGCCTGAGATCGTGATGACAGGGATCCCAAAATATATGGCCGCCGTGCTGTTTGCCTTTCCGCTCATTTTCTTCGGTGTGTTAATCAATTCGCGCTATTACACGGAGCCATCCAGGAATTTCCGCATCCTCGCCATTGTATTGTTGCCGATGGCTTACCTTTATCTGATAGCCATTTCAGAGGGCGGTTATTTGGTCAACAATGAGGATGTGACCATTCCTGCCCTGCCCCGGTTGTTCGATCTTTATGACATTGCCCCAGGCATTCTGGTCGTGTTTGTCTCTGTGGTGTTTGTGAATTCGCCCACTGTGTTTCGGATCGTGCGTGGCCTTGCACTCGATATCAAAACGCGCGATTATGTCGCTGCCGCGCAAACCCGGGGGGAGCGGCCCTGGTACATCATGCTGTGGGAAATTCTGCCCAATGCACGTGGGCCGCTGATTGTCGATTTTTGTTTGCGGATTGGCTATACAACGATCCTGTTGGGCACTTTGGGCTTTTTTGGGTTGGGCTTGCCACCGGAAAGCCCCGATTGGGGATCGACAATCAATGAGGGGCGCAAGCTTCTGTCGATTTATCCGCATCCAGCCTTGCCGCCTTCCCTTGCGCTTCTGAGCCTGGTGCTGGGCCTTAATCTGTTGGCGGATGGGCTGCGGGAAGAAAGCCTGAAAGACTAACATCTTACACAGCGCGCAAACTCTTGCTATGCGCCGAAAGACGGAAAGACGAACGTATGGCCAAAATTAACCCAGACTATGATGGTCCGATCCTAGAAATTGATAAGTTGTCAATTTCTTTCTTTACACGGCTGCGTGAAATTCCAGCGGTGATGGACTTTTCCGCAAATGTTCTGCCTGGAGAAGCCTTGGGCTTGGTGGGCGAGTCTGGCTGTGGCAAAAGCACTGTGGCCTTGGGGGTGATGCAGGATTTGGGGAAAAACGGCCGGATCGTCGGCGGCTCGATCAAATTCAAGGGATGCGATCTGGCTGAGATGAGCCTCGAGGAGCTTCGCGATATTCGTGGCAATGAGATTGCCATGATCTACCAGGAACCGATGGCGAGTTTGAATCCGGCGATGAAAATCGGCAAGCAACTGATGGAAGTGCCGGTGATACATGAGGGTGTCTCGGAACAAGAGGCCTACAAACGCGCTTTGGAAGTTGTGACGGATGTGAAACTCCCCGACCCCGAGCGCATGCTCAGAAGCTACCCACACCAACTGTCGGGCGGTCAACAGCAGCGAATCGTGATCGCCATGGCGTTGATGTCAAAGCCCTCCTTGTTGATTTTGGATGAACCCACAACCGCACTGGATGTGACGGTAGAGGCCGCTGTGGTCGAACTTGTGAAAGAGTTGGGCCATAAATACGGCACCTCCATGCTCTTTATCTCGCATAACCTTGGTCTGGTTCTCGAGACTTGTGATCGGATTTGCGTGATGTATTCAGGCGAAGCGGTGGAGCGCGGATCCATCAATGACGTCTTCAACGACATGCGCCACCCATACACACAAGCGCTTTTTCGTTCCATTCCGTTGCCTGGGGCCGATAAAAATGCCCGACCTCTGAAGGCCATTCCGGGCAATTTCCCCCTGCCACATGAGCGACCGTCGGGATGCAATTTTGGCCCGCGCTGTGACTATTTTCAAGTCGGCCGCTGTGATGTGCAGGACATAAAGATGGAACTGGTGGGTGAGCGCCATGAAAGCCGCTGCTTACGGCACGCTGAAATTGACTGGACCGCACCGATGGAACGCGTTGAGACCAAGGTAAAAAGTGAACCGGGGGATGTCATTTTGAAAATGGACAACCTCAAGAAGTATTATGAAGTTGCTGCCAACGCACTCTTCGGCGGAGGTGAAAAACGTGTGGTGAAAGCCAATGAGACGCTCAGTTTCGAAGCTCGTGAAAGTGAGACACTGGCCATTGTGGGCGAATCCGGGTGTGGAAAATCAACATTCGCCAAAGTGTTGATGGGCTTGGAAACCGCTACAGATGGAAAAATCATTCTGGGCAATGCCGAAATTCAAAATACGTCGATTGAAGCCCGAGACACACAAACTGTCGCTGATGTGCAAATGGTGTTTCAAAACCCCTTTGACACACTCAATCCGTCCATGACCGTAGGCCGCCAGATTATCCGTGCCTTGGAAATCTTCCGTTTTGGCACCTCCGATGCGGATCGTCGTGAAAAAATGTTGCAACTTCTGGATCTGGTCAAATTGCCACGGGCGTTTGCCGATCGCATGCCTCGCCAATTGTCTGGCGGTCAAAAACAACGTGTGGGCATTGCGCGCGCCTTTGCTGGAGATGCGCGGATTGTGGTCGCGGATGAGCCCGTTTCGGCCTTAGACGTGTCTGTGCAAGCCGCCGTGACCGATCTTCTGATGGAAATCCAACGGGAAAACAAAACCACACTTTTGTTCATTAGCCATGACTTGAGTATTGTCCGCTATCTCTCTGATCGGGTGATGGTGATGTATCTGGGCCATGTGGTTGAGCTTGGCACGACAGATCAAGTGTTCTCCCCCCCCTATCATCCCTATACCGAGGCGCTTTTGTCAGCCGTGCCCATCGCCGACACAAGTGTTGAGAAAGAACATATCGTGCTGGAGGGGGATATCCCATCGGCTATGAACCCACCCTCAGGGTGCCCGTTCCAGACCCGGTGCCGGTGGAAAACAGAGGTGCCCGATGGATTGTGTGAGCGAGAGGTCCCACCTGTGCGGCAAATGGGAGAGGGCCATCAAGTCAAATGCCATCTCG
>CAWUJT010000041.1:0-18757 GCA_963922715.1 uncultured Thalassobacter sp. | reverse complement strand
ACATTATCAACGGCTGTATCGATACGACCTGCAAAAGTTAGCGCCAAAGACAGAACACGGTTATAGCGTGATATGGGGCGGGTTCGGATAAAAACGATATCACCTGGGCGCAATTCAAACTGCTCTGCAAGACTTAAGTTGAGCACCTGGGTCATATCGAAATGGTACGCATCAAACACGAGCCCATCGCCTCTGAGAACGTAAATATGGCGAAAGTCGGCATCATTCGTATTAAAAGCACGGCCACTAAACAGAGCCTCCGATAAGGTTGTTCGGCTTTGTCGATTGAGAGAAAGACGCTGAGGCGCGCGAACCTCACCCACCAAAAGCGCAGTATCGCCAACATAAGCAATATCTTCCACAACGATATGATCATCAGGCGCCAGCCAATAACGCCGATTAGGATCATTCAAAACGACAGATTGCGCCGAAAGATTATACGTCCGCCCCTGCCTGTTTAAGCGGATCAGCAAATCTTCATCATAGTTTACGTCGATATTTTCCGTAATCAACAATCGTCTGAGGTCTAGTCCTGTAAAGCCAAGCTGAACGGACTTTCCAGCTTGGCCGTCACCATCGCGGACACGAAGGTAGGTTATTGATTTTTCACCAAGGTCTTCGACGCGAAGTTCCGCATCTGATGCAGGAAGCAATTCGGAAATTTTCAGATTATCGCCATTAAAGAGATAAAAATCATCTGTCGTCTCTAATATACGGCTTGCCAACATTTGATATTTTTGACCGTCTCTTTCAAGCATAACCACATAGTCGCGGTTTCCTTCGAACGGTGGATTCATGTTAGCTATAACTTTATTGTATGTTTGCAATTGATCTGTGATTGGCACAACCTTTGTGCCTAGATCACCTGAAATCAGCATATATTGAGATCTGTAGGCTTCAATTTCTACCAAAATATCAGCGCCAGAAGCTGTTCGAACGGCTTCCTCAATCACACGATCTCTGACCTGGGGGAGTGTTAACCCTGCAACCATGAGATCTCCAAGCTGAAGGATACTCACTATTCCGTCTGCTCCCACATCACTTTGGAAATTTATAATTGATTGTCTTGGAACACCGTTTGAATCAATTTGTTCTATCAGGCGCCCGACCCTGATGACATCACCTGGCCCAAGCCTATATGCGTCCGGCTCTGACGTTGGAAAGAGGCGTTCTTGCAAAGGGTTGCCTTCCGACAAACCCGCACTGTCCAGAGCTCTTCTCAAGGTAAGTGTAGCGTCTGAAATTGTTAATCCATTTAAATAAACATCAATGCCTTCATTGAGGGTAATCTTACCCTGCTCATCTATGCGATATGACGTCTGTGTGGTCTGGCGTGTTTGTATGCCATTGGCAATGATAATGTTACCGGTTCGACTAACAAGAACCGTGTCGCCGACGGTCAGCATGTAAGGTAATTTCTGATTTGACAAAGGTTTGGGACCCAAAAAGAGTGTTTGCTCTTCCACACGTGAAACAGGACCAGAACTTAACCCTCCAACATTCACATATCGGACAAATTCAGATTGGTTTGCAGTCTTCATAATTTCAGGAGCCGCTTCATAAACGGTCACTTCATATTCGACATCAGCCTCGACCGTTTCAACGTCAACGAGAGGCAACTCAGGTTGCCGAAGCACTTCTGAACATCCCCCCAATATGAATAAAACAAATAGAATAAAAAAACTGTGTTGCGACATATGAATTCCCTAAGTCATAACGAGTAGCGGATCAGTAATATTAGATTTAGCAAGGGTAGAATTGATTGTCTCGACAGTTGTCTGAGTTGTTTTTGCCCGCTCTGCAAGTATAATCGATGATTTCGATAGAGAAGCAAAGATCTGCGTCACAGCAATACCATCTTCAGGAATTGGACACGCAATGATGACCTTATCGTAGTTCTTGGTGAGATAATTGAACGCGTTTTGGGCATTTTCTCGTTTGAGAAAACTCTGCGGGTACTCAGACTTGAAAAAATCGACATTTTGAATTTCAGGGTATTTAGATAACCCCGCTTTATCTTGTGTTGGCTGATTTTTGATAAAACTCTTATCATTGACAAGCACAAGTAAAGCTGCCGTCTCCCCCATACGAACAATGTTCTCGCAAAGATTGAACGCAAAGTTCAAAACATTGATTTTGCGACTAGAAGAAATGACGACTGCGGCTTTATTCTCAAACTTCAGCGACGCAATAACATCTTGATAGGCCGAATTTTGCCTGGGGCTTAAACGTTCTCCCAATGTTTTTGACATCAAGGAGTGTGAAAACATCATCTTATTATTTATAGCGAAATATGTGCTTATTGCATTGAACGTAAATATTGTGCCACGTTTAAATTTTACCAATAAAGCGACCATCACGCCCATAAATCCGCCGACGACTGTTGCTAATCCCATAAAAATTATTTTGCGCGGTTTTGAGGGGTCTTTTGGTGGTATCGCTGTTTCTATGATCCGCTCAGGCGATTGTTCAAACCCTGAAAAACGTTCCTGTGCCTCAAACTGGGTAATAACAGCTTCATAAATTGCCTGCTGCACTTCCACTTCTCTTTCAAGGGCCGCCAACTCAAGCGCCTCGTTCCCAGAGATCCGCGCCTCTGCCTCAAGAGACGTGAGACTTGCCTGCCTAGCCGTGCGTTGCTGTGAAAGTCTTGCTATTGCAGACTGAATAATGTCATCGGCTGGACGCCTCCACATATTTGGCAGCGACGAGAAATTCAAAAGACGGCGAAAAGAAACACTATTCGCGATTGGGTAGGTAAGCGAAAATGAAACACCGTCAAAATTTTCGCTGGGGATTTCATTTAAAGCTTGTAGCGCCACAATACTTTGCTCAAGATCGTTCAGATCATTCCGCAGTTGGGCAAGTTGTATAGAGGTCTGGGCAAGAACCTCAGGCGATTGCAAACTGTTACGAAGTGCATAATCACGCACCGCTGCATTGGCCGCATCAAGTTGTTCTCTCGCTTTGGTTAACTCAACAGCAAAATAGGCAACGCTTTCTTCAAGTTCCGCGCGCCTGCGATTGAATATATCTTCAATCGCTTGAGCGGCGATAATGTTAGAAAGTTCAGCGGACCGCTGTGGATCAGGATGTGTCACGGAAAGCTCAATAATTTCGTTCCGGGCCACCGTTATATTCATTCGGTCTTTTAGTGCATTGACAGCTATCGCATGATATTCTTCTATTGACGGTTCTTGTCGATCAGATGAACCCCAAAAAGCCGCAATAAGTCTTGACGATATGCTTGGTTCCGCAATCCACGTATTAAACAGCGGGTCCGCTGAAAAGCCTGCACTTTGGTATATTTTCTCTACAAACGGACGAGACAGCACACGATCCTCTAACGTCTCTGCCTCTGACGCTCCCCCTGGTTCAGAAATTCCAGCTAATCGCGCTAAGCTGGAAAATTCACCAAGTGATGGGCCTGAGTTCCCACTCAACAATTCAAAGCGTGTCGACGCTTCATATTCCGGTACTGCGACAAAAGACACGTAGTATGTCGCAGCAAACGTACTTATCAGCACAGTTGATACAATCGTCGCCCAATTATGCCAAAGCACGTGAAAGAGTTCGAGCAAATCAATTTCATCATCTTGCTGTTCAAGTTGCGACACTGTCTTGCCTCAATAAATTCATAAATAGCTCATCAAACTTTAATCAAATTTTAACTGTCAAACCATGAAAGTGTATCTAGGATTATTCATAAAGTCATATTTATTCTTCTAAGCTGTTAGTCGCGCACATACAACCCAATGCACTCTTTTCAAAAGCCTTTCTGGCGACTATACACAATTTTCAGACGATAGGTGGGTTTAATATGATTCTTTTCTTTTTCCTTCCACTCATGCTCTCCTGCACAATTTGTGCAGCCAGTATATTAACGCAAAAATACCACATTCACAAAACTGCTAAGGGGCACACGACTTCATCCAAGCAAAGGGCACACTCCGTACCAACACCACGCATTGGAGGCCTCGGCTTGATCGGGTTTATCGTTGCTGGTGTTTCAATAACTGCAGATGAAACATCGCAGCTTATCATTATTTTGTGTGTGTCAGCGCTGCCTGTCTTTATCGGGGGGCTCGGTGAAGATATTGGGTTTGATGTAAAGCCGAAAAAAAGATTGCTTTTATCATTCCTGGCAGCTTTCATTGCTGGTGTGATGCTTGATGTCTGGGTGACACGGACAGGTCTTCCAGGGTTAGATACACTCCTCAGCGTCAGCATTTTTAGTGTCATATTCACAATACTTATTTCTGGTGGCATTTCTCATGCGTACAATCTGATTGATGGTTTAAACGGATTGTCACTGGGTATTGCGCTTATGATGTCGATTGCATTTGCCTGTATGGCCAACGTCGTAGAGGACACGCCGCTTTTAATTATATCCCTGTTACTTTGCGGTGCTCTGGCGGGTATTTTGGTTTTTAATTTCCCTTTTGGTAAAATTTTCCTTGGGGATGCAGGCGCTTACACTATTGGTCACCTGTTGACATGGATTTCTTTTCTTTTTCTCGCACGACACCCAGAGATTGCCCCCTTTGCTTTGTTTCTTATGTTCTTTTGGCCGGTGGCGGATATGCTGTTTGCAATCCTGAGAAGGTGGAAGAACGGCAAACGTATTGATCAGCCCGACCGTATGCACTTCCATCAATTTATCATGCGCGCAATTGAATTGGTTTTGATAGGGCGTCGCCGTGAAATATCTAATCCTCTTGCGGCTATGATGATTTGGCCGCTTGCGGCAGTGCCTATCTTTCTTGGCATACTTTTCTATGATTCTAATGCTTTAGCTGCAATCGCATGGCTGATCTGTTTTTTAAGCTTTATTCGTATCTATGTCACAGGAATTCGCATTATACAATTTTTGTCAAAATCAAAGCGCGCAGATGAAAGCATTTATGAAACAATGTCACGCATGGGTTTTGGAAACGTGCGAAATGCCGCCATTGGAAAGAGCGTCTAAATATGATTGGAACAATCACTGGTTTAATATTGTGAAGTAGGTCAAATAATTAGGGTTTAGCCAGATAAATGACGTCTTTTACATTTTATCAAAGATCAAATGTCGCAAATACAGGCGCATGGTCAGAGGGTTTTTCATAACCGCGCACGTGCCGCAAAATACGTGCGCCATATCCAGAATGTGCGATATCAGATGTGGCCCAGATATGATCAAGCCGCCGCCCTTTATCGGCCTTATCCCAATCTGGGCTGCGATAGCTCCACCAGGAATAAAGCAGACCTGATGGAATGTTTTTTCGGATGACGTCCACCCATGCGCCCGCCTCCTGCATCTGTGCGAGATGTTCGACTTCAATGGGCGTATGACTGACGACCTTGAGAAGCTTTTTATGGTCCCAGACGTCATCTTCGCGCGGAGCGACATTGAAATCCCCAACAAGGATGGACCGTTTGGGCGATGTGGCATAAAACCAGTCGCGCATCGCCGTGAGATAGTCGAGCTTTTCGCCAAACTTCTCATTCCTGTTTCTATCAGGAATATCTCCGCCGGCGGGAATATAAACGTTATGTATTATGACGTCATTTGTCAGACGGGCCGCGACATGGCGTGCATGGCCAAGCTCAGCAAAATCTTGCGCACCAGCTTCTTCAATGGGCAGTTTCGAAAGAATTGCGACACCGTTGTAGCCTTTCTGCCCACGCGCAACCATGTATGTATATCCAAAGCTCTGGAATGTCTGAAACGGGATTTTGTCGACAGGGCTCTTGCACTCCTGCAAACACAATATATCTGGGATTTCTTCCCGCATCAGCCGTGTCACAAGTGTTTCTCGCAAACGCACAGAGTTTATATTCCAGGTAGCAAGGGTAAAAGGCATTGCAAGCTCCGAAGGCATAACTCTATGATTAATCTCTAGACCGTAATATGATCCCAGAAAATAGGCCAGTTCTTTCGATCCCCGATCTCTTTTCAGAAGCGCTTTATTGAAGCACATGACGCATGAGCTAAACTGATACTCATGCTGCTTGACGTGCGAAATGTTGAAAAGGGATTTCAGACCAGTGAAGGGTTTTTACCTGTCCTTAAAGGTGTGTCACTCTCGCTCCAACCAGCCCAAAGTTTGGCGCTGACCGGAGAAAGCGGATCGGGAAAATCGACATTGATGACATTGATCGGCGCACTTGATGACGTGGATGCCGGTGATATTGTTATCCTCGGTAATTCGATTATTGGTCTTGATGATGCTGCGCGCGCGCAGCTTCGGCGCGAAACGGTCGGAGTGGTGTTTCAGCAGTTTAATCTCGTGCCTTCGCTGACAGTGTCTCAAAATCTTGCCCTTCACGCCCGATTGGCGGGGCGCATGGATGCAGCCTTCATCGCACATCTTGCCCAGAAACTCGGACTGGAGGGATTGGAACACCGATACCCAGAAGACCTTTCGGGCGGCCAGCAACAGCGCGTGGCGATCGGGCGCACACTTGCAGCAAAACCAAAACTTATTCTGGCCGATGAACCCACGGGCAATTTGGATGAAGCCACAAGCGCCCAGGTTTTGGAGCTTTTTGTCAGTCTGACCCAAGCGCAGGGTACCGGGTTATTGATGGTCACCCATTCTGCAAACATCGCAGCGGCCCTTGACTGTCAAGTCCACCTCAAAGCAGGGCAGATCACATGAAAACCGCCGCATTTTTGACGCTGATATCACATTGGAGGCGGCATCCGATCCAGGCCGCTGCGCTCATTATCGGGCTGTCTTTAGCTGTGGGTCTGTGGATCGGCGTGCAAGCGATCAACGCTGAGGCCCGGAAAACCTATGCCGAGGCAGCGGGCTTCCTCAGCCGGGATCACCTGGCGCGTTTGGAGCATCCATCAGGGTTCCTGACGCTTGCGGATTTTGCTACTCTGCGCCGTGCGGGATGGCTGGTCACACCGATTGTCGAAGGGGATCTGCCGCGCTCTCGATTCCACATTGTTGGCATTGATCCATTCACCATGCCACCACAACCCGGTGTACCCGATCTCAGCGATCCGGATCTTCTTGAGGGTTTTTTGACAACGCCAGGCGTGTTCTTTGCCCATCCCGATGAGATTGCAGAGATGCCTGACCGTTTCGGCCCGGTTCTGCCGCTTTTGGGGGTCACACGAGGCACCATTGTGACGGATGTTCAGACCGCCCAACGTGTTTTGGAGCAACAGACACTGACCGCACTTTTGATTTTACCGATCCAACCCAATGGATTGAAACCGCTGTCTGAGATCGCGCCCAACCTTGTCCAACAAAGCCCTGAGACCAGCGGGGAGTTGGCCCGACTCACGGACAGCTTCCATCTCAATCTGAGTGCTTTTGGTCTTTTGTCCTGTGCTGTCGGGCTGTTTATTGTCTACAGCACCATAGGCCTTGCCTTCGAACAACGCAGAGGGCTTTTTCGAACCTTGCGCGCCCTTGGGCTACCTTTGCGTCAGTTGCTTTATGTGTTGTGCGGTGAACTTGGAGCCATCGCCATTTTCTCGGGCGGTCTTGGTGTGGTGATCGGATATCTTCTGGCAAATGCGCTATTGCCAGGTGTCTCTGCCACGCTCTCTGGCCTCTATGGCGCGGGCATTGGCAACACCTTGTCGCTGTCACCGCTTTGGTGGGCCTCCGGTTTTGCGATTGCGCTGGTCGGTGCGGCACTCGCAGGTGCGCAAAGCATTTGGATCACGGCCCAGCTACCGGTGCTGTCTTCGGCAAAACCCCGCGCTTGGGCGATGACACGGGGCCGTAGCCTCAAGCTGCAAATATTCGGGGCGGGTTTGGGTGTGACCCTTTATGCAGCCCTGGCGATTACCCAAACAAGCCTTTGGGGCGGGTTTGCAATGCTGGCTGCCCTTTTGCTGGGGGCGGCTTGTCTTTTACCGCCGCTTCTTGCCTTTTTGATACACCTCTTATCGCTCATGGCCAGAAGCCCGCTGACAGAGTGGTTCTGGGCTGATACACGTCAACAGCTGCCGGGTCTAAGTCTGGCTTTAATGGCGTTGTTGCTTGCGCTGGCGGCCAATATCGGTGTGTCAACCATGGTGGGCAGTTTCCGCCAGACGTTCACCGGATGGCTGGATCAACGCTTGGTCGCAGAGGTTTATGTGTCGGTTGAGTCGACCCGTGACGCAGAGGCTCTTTTGGCCTATTCAAATTCAAACATTGACGCGATCTTACCGATCCAATCCGCACCATTCAGATTAGCGGACGCGCCGGGTGACCTGTTCGGCGTAGTGGACCATGAAACCTACAGGCGAGCATGGCCTTTAATTGCCATGAAACCTGGTGCTTGGGATGCTGTGGCCACAGGCGAAGGTATTATGGTGAATGAACAACTGGCGCGGCGTGCTGACCTTTGGCCCGGAAGTCGGTTAGAACTTACGCCGAATTGGAACCTTCCTGTCGTGGGCGTTTATTCCGATTATGGCAATCCACGCGGGCAAGCGATGGTGAGCCATGATGTTTTCATGGCGATCTTTCCCGATGTCACCGCGCTCCAATATGCCATTCGCACGCAAGACTCAGAAGATTTGGTCCAAGCCCTAGAAGATGATCTTGGTCTGCCCCAAGGCACTATCGTTGATCAAGCAGCCATCAAAGCACTGTCGTTGCAGATTTTTGAGCGCACTTTTCTGATCACATCTGCGTTGAATATCCTAACACTGGGGGTTGCGGCCTTTGCGCTTTGGGCAGCGATGACATCTTTGGCCGCGATGCGGTTGCCACAGGTGGCGCCGGTTTGGGCCATGGGGGTAACCCGCCGGAAGATCGCAGTGCTTGAGTTTCTGCGCACCATAGGTCTTGCATGGCTCACGCTTATGGTCGCTGTACCGGTTGGCCTGGTTTTGGCCTGGACACTTCTGGCGGTGGTGAACGTGGTAGCCTTCGGTTGGCGCCTGCCAATGGCAATCTTCCCAATCGATTGGTTCTGGCTTGGCGTTTGGACAGCCGCGGCAGCTGTTTTGGCGGCAGCATTACCCGTTGTTAGATTGGCGCGGATTTCACCCTCCCGACTTTTGCAGGTGTTTGCCAATGAACACTAGGCTCATTCTTTTGGTCATATGGCTGTCACAGCCGCTTTTTGCACAGGGCTTTGCCGGGCTTGGGCAGGAGGCCAGGGGATTTGCCTTACCCATACCACAACCCACATTCATATTTCCCAACGATTATGGAGCCCATCCAGACTATCGCATTGAATGGTGGTATCTTACAGCTGTCTTGCGCGGTGAGGATGGCCAAGACTACGGCATACAATGGACCTTGTTTCGATCCGCGCTGACGCCAGAGGGTCCACAGATTTGGATGGGTCACGCGGGCCTCACCACCGCTGAGTTGCATTTTAGCGCGGAGCGGTTTGCCCGCGGCGGCATTGGTCAGGCCGGTGTCACAGCCGACCCATTTGCAGCCTGGATCGACGATTGGACCATGTCAGGGCCTACGTTGGACACTTTAACACTGACCGCCACATTGCCAACGACGCGCTACGATTTGCGCTTATCCGCAGAGGGACCTTTGGTTTTTCATGGAGAAAACGGCTTTTCGATCAAATCCGAGACAGGCCTGGCAAGCTATTATTACTCCCAACCCTTTTATCGCGTAGCAGGGACGCTTCATCTGCCAGATGGCCCCGTGACGGTCACAGGCCAAGGGTGGTTGGACCGGGAATGGTCCTCACAACCCTTAGAGACAGATCAAACTGGTTGGGACTGGTTTTCCCTGCATTTTGAAACGGGGGAGAAATTGATGGCCTTTGGGTTGCGTAGCACCTCCGGCCCCTTCTTTTATGCCAGTTGGATCACACCGCAAGGTGATCTACGTCCCTATCGCCAATTAAAACTTACGCCCTTGGATACAACACGGGTCGCAGAACGCATTGTGCCTGTCCGATGGCGCTTGGAGTTGCCAGCAGAGGGATTGGATATTGTCGTGCAAGCCTTAAACCCGCAATCCTGGCAAAATACACTCTTTCCCTATTGGGAAGGTCCGGTAACGGCCCAGGGCAGCCACGCGGGCCGCGGCTATCTTGAAATGACAGGATATAGCGCGGCAAAGCATTAAACCCGTTTTCATATACATGGTTTAGGGGAGGAAAAAACATAGGATTCTGACGCTATGTCCGATGTACCCCCGCCAACTATCATCAAACGTAAGAAAGTCATCGAAGCCGGGGGCCACCACGGCGGGGCTTGGAAAGTGGCCTATGCGGATTTTGTAACCGCGATGATGGCGTTTTTCATGCTGATGTGGCTGTTGAACGCCACCACGGAAAACCAGCGTAAAGGGTTGGCCGATTATTTTGCCCCCAGCATTCCCATCTCACGCATGTCAGGTGGGGGTGACGGAATGATGCAAGGGGATTCCACCTTCGCCGAAAACATCCTCGCACGGAATGGGCAAGGGGCCACTGCACAATCACTGACTGCGGAAACCGTTGCTATGGGTATGGTGGGCCATGCCGATGCGCGATCTTTAGAAGATGCGCTTTTTGAACAAGTGGTTGAAGGAATCTTAGGGCGCGGCGGCGATAGCCTGATCAAAGAGCTTGCGCTTGATCACATTCAAACCCGATTGACGGATGAAGGATTGGTGATCGAAATTTTCGCACTGAGGAACCGTCCTTTGTTCGAGGATGAACAACCGACAGAGATAACACGTGTTCTTGCCACCTTTATCGCGGATGCCGTTCGACTTGTGACCAATGGAGTCACAGTGGAAGGCCATGTACCGGCGTCGCCGATTGTTGTCGCCGAACAGCGGGTTTGGGAAAGATCACTGGGGCGGGCACAAATCCTGAAACAACTACTGATCGAAAACGGCGTTTTACCCAATCGGTTTCAGCGCCTTACAGGTCACGGAGACCGCACAACACGCGTGGCACCCGCGCTTGACATCCGCAACAGCCGGATTGAGATTATCCTCTTGCGTTCTGATCTGTAATTTACAGCGCACCTGTGTTTATGGGTCCAGACATATGAGACATAGGACATAGATCACCGGTATCGCGCCAAATCGGGTTGTTCAAAGACATATCGCAGAGTGCTTGAAAAGAGCGCCCATCTACCGTCAGACAAATTGTCTCGCCCAGCTCAACACGCTTGCCCTGCTGATCCGTACAATAGCAATCGGGTTGGCTTGCAAGAAAAGGCTTCTCGACCACAGGCTGTATCGCAAGTATAAGAAATAATAGGGAAGATTGTGTACTCATAAAGGTATGAAGGT
This sequence comes from uncultured Thalassobacter sp., assembly GCA_963922715.1. Classification (GTDB taxonomy): domain Bacteria; phylum Pseudomonadota; class Alphaproteobacteria; order Rhodobacterales; family Rhodobacteraceae; genus CAWUJT01. The sequence goes on along the minus strand of CAWUJT010000041.1, from coordinate 7,553 downwards.
ACATTTTATAACAATAATCAACTCTTTTTTGCAACAAAACCCATTCACTAGACCGCATCACGTACGAGAATGATCAAAATTCCTGGAACGTTGCTAAATATAACACCCAGTGAATGGGATACATTCTAGTTCAGGCCACGGCGTTCAATCTCAAAGGGGATGTTGAAACGAGATGCGCCAATCTCAACACCCTTTTCAAGGGCATCTAAAACGACGGTTGTCTGCTCACCCAATTCATTTTCCGTCACCCATCGCACCAATGAGACTGGATTTCCACTAAATATCAGCGTGATCGCGCCGTATTCGGGGTTGTCTGGATCTTGTAAGGTCAAAAAGGCCTCTGTCGCGTTGGTGCGAAAATCTCGTACCATTCCAGATTGGCTCAGATCAACTTGTGGCGCCAGAATGTGCCAAAGCGGGGTTCGGCGCAGGGGATACTGCTCGGGCGGTTGGTTTGAAACCGGGTCAAAAATCGCAACTTGCCCGCCACCGATGATCACCAAAGTCTCATCGTGATCATACTCAAAACGGGCCCGACCGGGACGGCGGATAAGAAGCTGTCCAGTTGTTACAGAACCATCATCGTTGATCTGTGTAAAGGTTGTCCCCGCCGTGCGAAAGCCATTGAAGAAATTTTCAATCTCAACGATGGTTGGTACTGTTGCCAAAGCGGATTGTGCCAAAAATGCGGCAGCAAAAAAGACCGAACAAAAGCGTATCATACTCTTTACATGGACCTTAATGCACAAACTCCAAGGGTTATGCAGAATGCTCGGGAATTAAAATGTCGCGTTTGCCCACCTGGTTTGCACTTGTTACCAGACCATTGTCCTCCATCTGTTCCACAAGCCGTGCAGCTTTATTGTACCCAATGCCAAGCTTACGTTGAATATAGGAAGTTGAACATTTGCGGTCTTTCGCCACGATGGCGACCGCTTGATCGTAAAGCGCATCTTCGCTGCCTGTGTTGCCGCCCAGCCCAAGGACTTGATCGATATCATCGGCTTTTTCGTCATCCGGCCCATCCAGAACGCTGGCCGCGTAATCGGGCGGCCCAAAGCTTTTAAGATGATTAACGATTTCCTCAACCTCTTCGTCAGAGCAGAACGGGCCATGAACACGAGTGATTTTTGACCCGCCAGACATATAGAGCATATCCCCCATACCCAAAAGCTGCTCGGCCCCTTGTTCGCCTAAGATCGTCCGGCTGTCGACTTTTGAGGTGACATGAAAGCTGATCCGTGTGGGGAAATTCGCCTTAATCGTGCCAGTGATCACATCGACCGAAGGCCGCTGTGTGGCCATCACAAGATGTATCCCTGAGGCACGCGCCATCTGTGCAAGGCGTTGGATACAGGCTTCGATCTCTTTGCCGGCCACCATCATCAGATCGGCCATCTCATCCACGATCACAACAATGAACGGTAACTTTTCAGGCATAATCTCTTCGGTTTCAAATATTGGCTCTCCGGTTGCATCGTCAAAGCCTGTTTGCACCGTGCGTGTGAACATCTCTCCCTTGGCCAAGGTGTCGGCCACACGAGAGTTATAACCATCAATGTTGCGCACACCCATTTTCGACATTTTGCGATAGCGCTCTTCCATTTCCCCCACCACCCATTTGAGCGCGACAACCGCTTTTTTGGGATCCGTCACAACAGGGCTAAGAAGATGCGGGATGCCATCATAGACCGAAAGTTCCAGCATTTTGGGATCAATCATGATCAACCGACAGTCTTCAGGGGTAAGTTTGTAAAGCAAAGATAAAATCATGGTGTTGATAGCGACGGATTTCCCTGACCCGGTTGTGCCAGCAATCAGAAGATGTGGCATTTTTGCCAGATTGGCCACAACGGGGGCTCCGGCAATATCTTTGCCCAAAGCCAAGGGAAGCCGCATCGTCGTATCCCCAAAATCCCGATGAGAAAGGATTTCCCGTAGCAAAACCATCTCTCGGTGTTCATTGGGTAACTCAATGCCAATTATCGTTCGTCCTGGTACCGTGCTGACACGGGCCGAAAGCGCCGACATGGAGCGCGCAATGTCATCGGCCAAACCAATCACCCGAGATGCTTTGAGACCCGGTGCAGGCTCAAGCTCATACATCGTCACCACAGGGCCTGGCCGCACGCTGACGATCTCCCCTTTGACACCATAATCATCCAGCACAGTCTCCAGCATCCGGGCATTTTCCTCTAACGCCTCATCGCTGAGATACCGCCGTTCAATCGTATTTGGGTCTTTCAAAAGCCTCAGCGGTGGCTGTTCATATATGGGACGTTCAACAGCTTCAAACGCCAATACAGGTTGCGCCTCGGTCTGCGCCTGACGGGACGGATGCGACGTTTTCTTTGGGCGCTGCAAAACTTTGCGGCTTGCCAAAGGTTGGAACAAAATCACATCGGGTGATGAAGCCTCTGCCAGTAACGGTGCATCATCTGGTTCAGGCAAAGGAGTGTACGCAGGATCCGCATAAGGGTCGTCATAATCATCACTTAGGTCAGCAAACTCCGCCGATGGCAACAAAGCATCAGAAGGATCGGGGTCTTTTCGCTGCGTCAACACGGGCTCTTGCCTTAGAGATAGCTTTTGCTCTGGAGGGGAGGGAGCTTTTGCAGGCGTACGGCCAAGATTAAGCTTGCCAGGCGTAAATCCCGCCAGTGGTGCCCACAGCTTATGATCATGTTCTTCTATCTCAGGCTCTGATGCTGCGCGGTCAGGCAGAGCATTTGCGAGGGGCGGGGCAATAGGCTCTCCACGACGGATGCGATTTTTGATCGCCGACGAAATGCGCGCTTTTATGCGATCGTTTGCATCATTATAATCTAAAGAACTCGGCTCGGCAGAAGGTGTTGTGGACTGTGCTCCACGACCAAGAAGTGAGAACAGCTTTCCGCGCTTCGGCTCTGATGTATTGTCATGGAACTTTTGCGCCTCTCCTTCTGTCTTTGGGACCGTCAAAGATGCCGAACTGTCGTCTGATGTGTTTACCGTCATCCTAGGTTGCTCCGTAGAACGTCTTTGGGTTGGCGGAGCCGAGATTTCTCTTTGACGATTTTCCATCAAGCTGGACAAAATTCGATCCCAAGCAATTTTCAAATTTTCCATAAGGAATGTTCTCAAAATACGATATTCGTGGTGATCTATTCCCAGAGAAACGGCCCCTAACACAAACACAGGAACCACCAAGACAAGGGAGATAAATTTAACGCCTATTGCAGGCGTAAATGGCAATATCGGTAAAACAAATTGCAGCACAGTATCGCCCAACAGCCCCCCCAATCCGATTGTAACTTGTGACCACCCATCGGGCGGAACGTGACTTGATGCAAATACGGAGAAAATCATCACCCATGGCAGAACAAAAAGCCCGCACGTCAAGGCCCTTTCGACACCAGTGTGTATGATTAACCGGACACCCCAGACTGCAAAAGCTGCCACAAGTGCCCAAATACCTATGCCAATACCTGTCAAAAAGATCATCGATAAGAAGGCCCCAAATCGACCTAAGTAATTCTGTAGGTCTGTATCGGTTGCCGCAAGAATACTCGGATCATCCGGAGTGTGAGAGATCATCATCAACGCCAAAAGAACAGCGATTACCACAAGCGCGATTCCAACCAATTCGCGCGACCGCCTCATCAAGGACAGATGTGTTGAATGGTCAAGGAAAGGATCTTTATTTTTAACGTGATAGGCCATAGAAATGCTCTTTTTAATTCAAAGGATAAAGGGCGTGGCGCAGGCGTTGCAATGCTGCTTTGGTTTCATCCAAAGGGCCGACAAGCGCGACACGAATATAGGTTTTGCCAGGATTTCCGGCGTGTGTTGTACGGGCCAAGAAGCTGCCGGGAAGAACCCGTATGCCTTGCGTTTGCCAAAGTGTGCGGGCGGCTGTTTCTCCATCCTCAACGGGCAGCCAAAGAAAGAACCCAGCTTCAGGGATGTCAACACTGTCGATGCCGCCAAGGATGTCGTTCGCAGCGTTTCGCTTTTGTGTATAGAGCGCACGAGAGGCCACCACATGATCTTCGTCATCCCAGGCACGTGCCGCAATCATCTGCAAAGGATAAGGGATAGGCGCACCACCATAGGCGCGAAGCCGCCGCATCTGTGCAATGGCTTTTGGGCCGGAGGCCGCAAATCCAACCCGCAAGCCAGCCAGGTTAGAGCGTTTCGACAGAGAGTTAAAAGCGACAACCCTTTCTGGATCAATGCCTTGGGCGGTCGCCACCTCCAGAATGCCAGGCGGGGGCGTTGTGCTATAGATCTCAGAATAGCACTCATCAGAGAAAATTAAGAAATCATGTTGTTCTGCAAGCTCGAGCAGGTCCGTCAAATAATCTGCAGAGGCCACAGCGCCCTGGGGGTTTGCGGGGGAACAGATATAAAGAATAGCGGTTTGGTCCAACACATCTTTTGGCAAACCTGCAAAATCGGGCAGGTGGTGTGTCGCTTGCGTCGCATCGACGTAATAAGGCTCGGCCCCAACGGCAAGCGCTGCCGCCGCATAGACCTGATAAAACGGATTGGGGATTAAGATCTTCGGCGTTTTGCCAGCCTTATGTTCTGGACACAATGCCAAGGCTGCATTGAACAATCCCTCCCGCGATCCGTTCAACAAAAGCAGCCGATCATGTGCAATATCTACAGAGTAGCGGCGTTTGAGCCAGTTCGATATCGCGTCCAGCACTTCTGGTGCGCCCTCATTCGGGGGATAGCCTTGAAAGCGATCAACATGCTCGATCATCGTCTCAGAAGTAAAGGCAGGCATATCATGACGAGGGGATCCGATGCTCATATCGATCTGTGGCGCGATCTCGGGCGTCACGCCCTTCAACAAAGTGCGCAGTCGCGGAAATGCATAATCCGGTAGGTTCATAAACCGCTCTGGGAGTATCATACATGTGCCTCAAACAAGGGTTCTTCTGACCCATTTACTTTATCATAACCCTTCTTTTCCCTTCGGTCCAGAAAAAGCCTATGTCAAAGCGCGTTCCATAGCGACACCAAACCTCAGAAGGCGTTCTTCTGTCATTGGCGGCGCGAGCGCCATCACCCCGCAACTTGCGTAGCCTGTTGGCAGAGTGAGCCCACAAAGCCCCATTAAATTGCCGATGCGTGTGTTGCGAAGCGCCAAAAGGTTTTGTGTTGTATAATACTCTACATCCTCCATCAGGCGCTGGCGGCTGGGGGGCAGGGTCGGCACTGTAGGCAGAAGAACAGCGTCATAGGCAGCGGTGTCTTTCGCATACTCCACGCGCAGGGCCTTCAGTTTACGCCAAGCCGACATCACGTCTGGACCAGAGAACTCTTGCCCGGCGCGAAAACGGTCCCGGATCGGTTGGAACATTTTATCGGGCGCGGCCTCGATGGTATCACACCAAATTCCATAGGCCTCTGGATTGAACACCTGGGCAGAGAGGTCCAGGGCATCTTGCACACTGCGCAACGCTGCCCGTGTCACGTGTGCGCCGGCATCAACCAGTTTTTCAATCGCAACGTCAAAAGCCTTGCGCGGCGCATCGCGTGCATCATCGCTGTAGGACGATAAAATCAGAAAATGTGTGTCTCTGAGAGTGACATGGTTTAGATTGGCGGGCGTTGTGCCCTCCAAAGCCGCCAAAGCCAGCGCGCAATCTTCGACGCTGCGGGCAAGCGGGCCGATGGTGTCGAAAGAGCTTGCAAGTGGCACAACACCTTTTGTGGATAGTCGCCCATGGGTTGTTTTCAGCCCCACAAGATCGTTCCAAGCCGCCGGAACACGCACAGACCCCCCGGTATCGGAGCCCATCGCCAGTGCCGCCAGCCCGTGCGCCACCGATGCCGCCGCACCAGAGGACGATCCCCCAGGCACGCACGTTGGATCATGTAGGCCGGGCGGTGTCGCGGTGATCGGATTAAGCCCAAGACCAGAGAAGGCCAACTCTGACATATGTGTATTGCCCAAAGGCACAAGGCCAGCATGGTGGCCCCTGCGCACCACCTCTGCATCCTGTTTAGGCACCCGCCCTTTTAGCAGGGCTGAACCGGCCTCGGTCGGCACACCAGCGCGATCGAAAAGGTCTTTCCAGCTTATCGGTACGCCATCAAGGGGACCGTTGCGTAATCCTAGGCGCGCCCGCTTTGCCGCCGCTTCCGCAGCCGTGCGGGCTGCATCGACGGTCAGACGTGCATAGATGTCATCCGCCTGAGGATGGGCGGCAATGGCTTCAAGGTAGGTTTCGCAAAGATCGACGGGATCGATCTCGCCTGCATCTATCCCACGGCCCAGATCACTTGCGCGCATATGTAACCAGCTTTGCATGCCTGTCCCCTCTTTCCCCTTCTCCAATCAAGCTAGCGTGTGCATGTCGCATGGACAATCCTTGGAAACGCGGCATATGAAGAGATATGAAACAAGATGTTTTGATCGTTGGCGGTGGATTGAATGGGCCGCTTTTGGCATTGGCCCTGGCGCAATCGGGCCTGCATGTTCTCCTTGTCGACAAACGCGAGAAAGCTGCCCTCGGTGATACGTTCGATGGACGATCTTATGCTTTGGCGCTGGCCTCGGTGCGGATGTTGCAGGCCCTGGGCCTTTGGCATGCGTTGCAAGAGACATCTCAGCCGATCCAAGAGATTATTGCCGCAGATGGACGCGCCGGTGACGGGCCAGGGCCGTTCTGGCTTCATTTTCAATCCGATGACATCGAAGAAAGCCCGATGGGATATATGGTCGAGGATCGTGTCCTGCGGTCTGTTCTGTTGCAGGCCTTAGACCAAAGCGATCATGTGACCGTGCGCTATGGGACAAGTATCACACAGCAAAGCCCCGGTCAGGTGGTGTTTTTTGACGGCACATCGGCCCAAGCTCAACTGATTGTTGGTTGTGATGGCCGTCAGTCAGGGGTGGCGGCACGCGCCGGGATTAAGCGGGTCGTCAAAGATTACGGGCAAACAGCCCTCGTCTGTGCTGTTGAGCATGAAAGGCCGCATCACGGTATTGCGCATCAGGTCTTTATGCCGCCGGGTCCTTTGGCGATACTACCGCTTTTGGGCAATCGGTCCTCTATCGTTTGGACAGAACGTTGGGACACAGCAGACAGCATCCAGGCCCTATCGGATCATGACTATCTGACAGTGTTAAAGCCGCGGTTCGGCAATTTCTTGGGGGAGATAAGCCTTATTGGGCAGCGGTATAGCTATCCCCTTTCTCTGAGCCTTGCGGAACATTATATCGCTCCCCGCGTTGCTTTGGTTGGCGATGCCGCGCATGGTATCCACCCGATTGCCGGGCAAGGCCTCAACCTTGGGCTCAGAGACAGTGCCGCCCTCGCACAGGTGATTGTCGAAGCCCGCACCCGCGGAGAAGACATAGGCGCGCACGATGTTTTGAAACGGTACGAACAATGGCGACGGTTTGATGCGGTCTCGCTTGCCTTTGGCACTGATACCATCAATCGGCTTTATTCCAATGACAGCGCGGTGTTGCGCGGTCTACGCACCCTAGGCATGGGGGCGGTCCAGGCGCTGCCCGGACTGCGGCGGCGCTTTATCCGCGAAGCCGCAGG
>CAWUJT010000040.1:0-18789 GCA_963922715.1 uncultured Thalassobacter sp. | reverse complement strand
ATGTGTCATGGCTGTGCCCGTCCTTTCAGCATTTTGAAGGCCTCCCCAAAAGCATCCGCAGCACTGGCGGGTAAAACAATCGTTTGCGCATTGCTTGAGCTGCCCAGCGCATTTAGCGCCTCGACCTGCTTGAGCGCGACTTGATATTGCGCGGCTTCTATGCCGTTATCGGCGATGGCCTGGGCCACCACACTTGTGGCATAAGCCTCGGCATCCGCTTCAATCCGGCGGGCCTTGGCGGTTTGCTCCGCCGCATAAAGCTCCGCATCCGCGGCCAGTTCCACCGCACGTTTCTGACCTTCGGCCTCCATAACAGTTGCGCGTCGTGCCCGTTCCGCGTTGAGTTGTTGCAGCATCGCATCGCGGGTCGCTTGATCGAGATTGACGTCCAGAACTTCTGCACGCGTGACTTCTATACCCCAGTCGTCCACGGCGTCCTCGACCGAGGTTTTGATTTGCGCGATCAAAACCGAACGATTGGACTGTACTTCATCAAGCTCCATTTTCCCGATCTGCGCGCGCACAATACCAGCGACTGTGGTTGCAATTGCACCATCGACATCACGGATGCGGTACACCGTCCGCTCCGGTTCAAGGATGCGGTAAAACACACTTGTCTCAACTTGTAAAAGAACGTTGTCAGCCGTGATGGCATCTTGGTTGGAGTTCGGTAATTGACGCTCCAGTATGGAGATTCGATAGGCCACTGTGTCAAGGAAGGGCACAATCAAATTCAACCCTGGCCCAAGGACAGATTTCAATCTTCCAAACCGCTCCACAACATGTTTCTCAGATTGTGGCACAATGCGTACACCAAGAGAAATGGCGACGATAACGATCAATGCGAGCATGATCCAAAGTATATTGTCACCTAAAAAAATCATTAAAACATTATCTTCTGGCATCGTATTCCTCCTGTTTCTTAGCGACATAGACTATTAAAATAGAAACGTGAAGCGCGTTTACCAAATGGAAAAGACCTTAATGCCAGGGTTATGTCGAGACTGCCTACACGTCTTTGATACGGGATCACGATGCCCGTCTTGCCATAGTCCGCGCATCCTGTCGCACCCTGAGCTTTTCGACCTTGGCATTGCGCACATGGATTGTGATGCGTTTTATGCCAGTGTTGAGAAACGGGACAATCCTGACCTACGGAATAAACCCGTCATCGTCGGCGGTGGAAAACGCGGGGTTGTCTCCACCGCGTGTTATATCGCACGGATCAAGGGCGTGCGCTCGGCCATGCCGATGTTCAAGGCGCTCAAACTTTGCCCTGAGGCTGTTGTGGTTCGGGGGCGCATGGAGGTTTATGTCAAAGTCTCTCATCAAATCCGGGCCATGATGGAAGAGTTGACGCCGGCGATTGAACCCCTCTCCCTTGATGAAGCGTTTCTCGATCTGAGGGGGACAACCAAGCTGCATGGTGCCCCGCCTGCGGTGATGCTTGTCCGGCTCATGCAACGCATCGAAACAGAGGCAGGGATCACGGGCTCTGTCGGTTTGAGCCATAATAAGTTTTTGGCCAAAATCGCCTCCGACCTTGATAAGCCGCGCGGTTTTTCCATCATTGGGCAGGCCGAAACCGATGCTTTTCTGGCCGACAAACCAATCAAGTTGATTTGGGGCGTTGGGGCAACGGGCCAAGCGAGCCTAGAGAAGGCGGGCATCAAGACATTTGCCGATCTCAAGACATGGGATGAGCGCGACCTCAAAGCCCAGTTTGGGACATTGGGGACACGTCTTTGGCATTTGGCCAGAGGCCAGGATGACCGGAAAGTCAGCAATGATAGATCCGTCAAATCAATCTCCCATGAGACAACCTTTGAGGAAGATATCAGTGATGTGGATTTGCTTGACGGGTATATCTGGCGGATGTCGGAAAAAGTATCGGACCGGGCCAAGGCCAAAGGTCTGGCGGGCCGTGTGGTTGTTCTCAAATTGAAACGGGCCAATTTTGAACTGCTCACACGACGGCTGACACTGCCTGACGCAACCCAAATCGCGGACAGAATTTACCGCACGGCCAAAACGATTTTTGAGGCGAGTCATCTGAAAGGGCCCTTTCGCCTTCTTGGTGTTGGCCTCAGCGCCCTGGAGCCGGCCGCTGATGCGGACCGTTTGGGAGATCTCTTTGATCCTACTGCGGCACAGCGCGCCCAGGCCGAACGTGCCACGGACGCGATCAAGCAAAAATTCGGTCAGCAAATGATTACCAAAGGACGCGGCTTGCGCTAAGGCAAACGCAGGCTTATCCAGGTGCCTATGATGATTGATCCTGTTGCTCTGACGGCTGATCTTGTGCGCTGTAAGTCTGTGACGCCCAATGAGGGTGGCGCCCTTGTGTTGCTGGATACAATGCTCGTCAAAGCTGGATTTGAGACCTTTCGAGTAGATCGCGGCGGTGTGGCCAATCTTTTTGCCCGTTGGGGACCAAAGGGGCATGAAAAGACTCTGGGGTTTAATGGCCATACAGATGTCGTGCCGGTTGGGGCCCGAGAGGCTTGGACAAAAGATCCCTTTGGGGGCGAAATCGAGGACGGCTGGCTTTATGGACGCGGGGCGACAGATATGAAATCAGGCGTGGCCGCATTTGCCACTGCCGCAATAGATTTTGTAGCGCACCATCAGTTTGACGGGGCTGTTATCATGGCCATCACAGGCGATGAAGAAGGCGACGCAGCGGATGGCACAGTGGCTTTGCTTGATTGGATGAACGACCAAAAGGAGCATATGACCCATTGTATCGTCGGGGAACCAACCAACCCTGAACACATGGGAGACGCGATCAAGATCGGGCGGCGTGGCTCTCTGTCTGCTTGGTTTATTGCGACCGGAAAGCAAGGGCACACGGCTTATCCCGACCGGGCCAAAAATCCCCTCACCGCTCTGGTGCGGCTTGCCGATCGCCTTGCCACGCACCCTTTGGATAACGGCAGCCAGCATTTCGATCCATCCACCTTGGCGTTGACCTCTCTCGACACCGGCAACACGGTGACCAATGTCATTCCTGAAACAGCGCGGCTGACCCTCAATATCCGCTTCAATGATTTGCATTCCGGGCAAACGCTCAGGCATTGGTTGGAGGGGGAGGCCGCGAAACTCTCCGCGGAAACAGGGATAGAGATAACCGTCACCTGCAAAATATCGGGTGAAAGTTTCTTTACCCCCCCCGGCGCATTCACAGAGCTTGTGGCCAAAGCCGTCGCGCGCGAGACCAATCGTTATCCATTGCTCTCAACAAGCGGTGGAACTTCGGACGCCCGTTTTGTCAAAGATCATTGTCCCGTTGTCGAATGCGGCCTTGTAGGGCATCGGATGCACGGCATTGATGAAAGAGTACGCGTTGAACATATTCAACAACTTAAGGCGGTCTACACAACTGTGCTGATGGAGTATTTCTCTGTCTAAGTCATATAGTGCATTCATGGCATCTTTTCATTCATGCCGAAATAATCAGGCTGCTTGATTTTTCTAAATCAAGAGAATTGCCGTCGATAAAGCCACCAGAACGCCAAGCGCGAAACCAGTGTGAATCAGAACAGATGTAGAAAGCATGTAGTGTCCCCTTTTGAGGACCAAAAAAATACAAGGCATTTAAATTTTCGTTAATTCTGGCGCGCATTTTGTCTAAAGCGGTCTCCGACGGTTCCGGAACTCTGGAGGTCGCAAAAGAGGTCCTCTTGAGGTGTTCAGGGCGCTATAGCAACACATAAATTCTCCAATGCTACAGAAAGATGCACATGGTCCATAAATCTGATATTGAAATCGCCCGCGCGGCAAAGAAACGCCCTATACAAGACATTGGCACGGATCTTGGGATTCCGCTTACAGATTTGCAACCCTATGGCCACGACAAAGCAAAAGTTGGACAATCGTTTATAAACTCTCTTCAAGACCGTCCCAGTGGTAAACTTATCTTGGTCACAGCGATCAACCCAACGCCCGCCGGTGAGGGCAAAACGACCACAACGGTTGGCCTAGGGGATGGGCTAAACCGCATCGGCAAAAAAGCGATGATCTGTATACGCGAGGCCTCACTCGGCCCGAATTTTGGTATGAAAGGCGGGGCCGCCGGCGGCGGGTATGCACAGATCGTGCCGATGGAAGACATGAACCTTCACTTCACGGGGGATTTCCACGCCATCACCTCGGCCCATTCACTGCTGGCCGCGATGATCGACAATCACATTTACTGGGGCAACGATCTTGAGATTGATACCCGTCGCGTGGTTTGGCGCCGGGTTGTCGATATGAATGACCGGGCGCTGCGGCAGGTCACTGCCTCTCTTGGCGGTGTTTCCAACGGTTTCCCGCGTGAGACGGGGTTTGACATCACCGTGGCCTCTGAGGTCATGGCCATTTTGTGCCTAGCAAAAGACCTGAACGATCTTGAGAAACGCCTGGGCGACATGATCGTGGCGTATCGTCGAGACCGCTCTCCCGTTTATTGTCGCGACATTGGGGCGGAAGGTGCGATGACGGTTCTGCTGAAAGATGCAATGCAGCCCAACCTGGTCCAGACGCTCGAAAACAATCCCGCTTTTGTGCACGGTGGTCCTTTTGCCAACATCGCCCACGGGTGCAATTCCGTGATTGCCACAACCACGGCGTTAAAACTGGCGGATTATGTGGTGACAGAGGCGGGCTTTGGCGCGGATCTGGGGGCAGAGAAGTTTATGAACATCAAATGCCGCAAAGCCGGTCTTGCGCCGGATTGTGTGGTGCTTGTTGCGACAGTGCGGGCAATGAAGATGAACGGCGGTGTGGCGAAGGCCGACCTCGGCACAGAAGACGTAGCCGCTGTTGAAAGCGGCTGTGCCAACCTGGGCCGCCACATCGGCAATCTCAAAAGCTTTGGGGTGCCGGTTGTCGTGGCGATCAACCATTTTGTCAGCGATACAGAGGCTGAGATCGCGGCGATCAAAACCTATGTGGCCAGCCAAGGGGCCGAGGCGATTGTGGCGCGTCACTGGGCGCTCGGCTCTGAAGGGACGGCTGAACTTGCGACCCGCGTGGCAGAAATCGCAGACAGTGGGATCAGCCAATTTGCCCCGCTCTATGCCGATGACATGAGCCTCTTTGACAAAATAGAGCGCATTGCCAAGGGCATTTACCGCGCCGATGAGGTGCTGGCGGATAAAAAAATCCGCGATCAACTGCGTATGTGGGAAGACCAGGGCTATGGGCATTTGCCAATCTGTATGGCGAAAACGCAATATTCCTTCTCAACCGATCCGAATTTGCGCGGCGCGCCGACGGGACATGCGGTGCCTGTTCGAGAGGTGCGGTTGTCTGCAGGCGCGGGGTTTGTAGTGGTGATTTGCGGAGAGATCATGACCATGCCGGGCCTGCCCCGTACCCCCGCCGCCCAAAACATCCGCCTCAACACAGAAGGACAGATTGAAGGGCTGTTCTGAAGAAGGACTTTAGCCACACGACACACAGCATAATGTATAAGTGCAGGGAATGTGATACTTTTATATCACGCTAAGGTCCGTTTCATAAAATATGTGTGAGAAGCACTTATGCTGGGACGTTTCGATTTGTAAGCCATACCCAAAAACTCAACACAATGGCCGTACCGGAAATGAAAGTCATAACTGTTCCGGGGAAAAAATTGACGTAACCAGGAAGATCAACAAAAAATAAATAGCCCAGATCAGCTAAACCACCTACCATCCCAGTTACCCAAATCGCTGTAATATTCTGTCGCCAGATGAACACGGCCCCGATAAGTGTCATAATTCCAAACCAAGCAAGGTTCCAACCATGTTGATTAAGTATACCACCTACAGCCGGATGATACTCCGCTTCTAGCGAAGCAGCATCTACGCCATCAGCAATCGCCTGAAAACCACCCGTAGCATCACTGGACAGCACTATTATTCCGGCGAGAGCATGCACAAGTCCCCATATGATCCAAAGAAGGGCCGCAATTTTCAAGGCTTTGATGTGAAGGGCTTTCATGTCATGTCTCCTTTGCAAGTTATTGTAATAAGATTAGACCCCGATTAGGTTGACATTGTCCACCAAACCATAAAGTGGACTTAATCAACTAATGAGACAAAATGCAAGACATAGAACTCGCACTTCTTATGGATCGCTTTATGCGACACATCCATTTCGGGTTACAAAAACGCGCTCCAGATTTTGACCGAGAGTCTGTAGGACCTAGTGGTGGCATAATTCTTATGACATTGTCTGATATGGGACGACCGAGTTTAAACAAACTCACAAAACGGATTGTCCGCGACAAATCGCAAATGACACGTACCATCCAATCACTTGAGACAAAAGGACTTGTCCAGCGAGAGCCTTGCCAAGACGATGGACGTGTTAGCTTGGTTTCACTTACGTCCGAAGGGGAAAGAGTCGTAGAAGAGTTGATGCAAGCCGTTGCAACAGTGATCGATGAAGTTCTAAAGCCCCTATCACACTCTGAAAGAAAAGCGCTCAAACGTCTTTTGGCGTATGCTCTTTTGCCAGATTGAATTTGTTATACAGTTATTCAAACCTATTACAGCAACAAACAATTTGGGCTTTCAGTGTCTATTTTACGCAGAAAACAACGTTCGTTCCACAATGCATAGCGGCTTAGACCAAAAATGCGCTCATAATGTGCCTAACATATGTCGCAAAGTTTGGAAACGTTTAACTTGGGCGTATCAGGCCTAAGTAAATATCATATGTACTGACGAAGGAGAGTAAAGATGCGAGCGGCGGAGGAGTGCACAACGATGCGGGAATTGCGCGCGGCCATAGATGCTTTGGACACAGAGTTGGTGGCGGCGCTGGCAAAACGCGCGGCCTATATCGATCGCGCCATTACACTCAAGCAAGCGGAAGGGTTGCCCGCCAATATCCCCGACCGTGTGGAAGAGGTTGTCAGTAAGGTTAAACACAGTGCTCTGCAGACTGGGCTTGATCCGGTCTTGGTCGAGCGCCTTTGGCGTCTCTTGATCGCATGGTCGATTGAGCGTGAAGACAAGATTTTGGCCTTGAAGACATCAGAACTCCAATAATCCTGTCCATATATGATTGAGTTTCTATCTCAGCGGTGCTTTTTAGGGCTGTGAATCCGGGCAATAGAAGGACGCAACACTTATGGCGAAGATCATTGATGGCAAAGCCTTTGCCGCACGTCTGCGTGCCGAGATTGCAGATCATGTAAGACGCTTGCAATCGGATCATGCGTTACAGCCTGGATTGGCGGTTGTGCTGGTGGGGGAGGACCCGGCAAGCCAGGTTTACGTGCGCTCCAAAGGTAAGATGACTTTGGAAGTGGGGATGAAGAGCGTGGAGCATCGCCTCCCAGCCCACACCGAAGAGGCTGAGCTTTTACGGTTGATTGGAGAGCTGAATGCAGACCCTCTGATCCACGGCATTCTGGTGCAACTGCCTTTGCCCGATCATTTGAACGCCAATCTTGTAATCAACGCGATTAATCCGACAAAGGATGTGGATGGGTTTCACATCGAAAATGTCGGGCGGTTGGCTGTTGGTCAAAAGGCGATGGTGCCTTGTACGCCCCTAGGTTCTTTGATGTTGTTACGCGATCACCTTGGGACCCTTGCAGGGGCAGAGGCGGTGGTCATTGGGCGCTCCAACATCGTGGGCAAACCGATGGCCCAGCTTTTGCTGGCCGACAGCTGCACGGTCACCATCGCCCATAGCCGTACAGAAGACCTGCCTGATGTGGTGCGCCGGGCAGACATTGTTGTCGCCGCTGTCGGGCGGCCTGAGATGGTCCAAGGGGCGTGGCTGAAACCAGGTGCAACTGTGATTGACGTGGGTATCAATCGGGTTGAGCAAGGTGGGGAAACGCGCCTTGTGGGTGACTGCCACTTTGAAAGTTGTGCAACTGTGGCCGGCGCAATCACACCTGTGCCAGGGGGCATTGGCCCTATGACAATTGCTTGTCTTTTGGCCAACACTGTGACCTCGGCCTGCCGCATTCATGGGGTGGAGCCCCCAGTGGATTTGACGGTGTAAGGTGTTTTAAGATCCTGACCCATGCGTGTCTATGAGGCGTCGGATCACATCAATATCCTCTATCGTGAAGCGGCCAGAAGCGATGATCCACACCAAAGGCACCCAGAACATAAAGCTTATTGCCGTTGTAATCACAACACGGCGTTTGAGTTGCGGATCAGCCGGTGCCCCGGCATGCGTTCCCCGAACGACCTGACCTGTTTCTGCTTGGCTCGGTTGACGGATAACAAGAACCACCAGAAGTGTGACAAACCAAATCATAGCAAAAAGAACTAAGGCTGAAAAAACACCCATTACGCTTGCTCCAGCTCAACCAATGTGCCCGTAAAATCCTTAGGATGTAAAAACAAAACGGGTTTCCCGTGCGCACCGATTTTAGGCTCCCCTGTTCCCAATACCCGTGCGCCCTTTGCGACAAGTTGATCCCGGGCCGCCGATATATCGGCAACCTCATAGCATATATGATGGATCCCGCCTGATGGGTTTTTATCCAAAAACCCTTGAATTGGGCTATTCTCTCCGAGGGGGTGGAGGAGTTCAATTTTGGTATTCGGCAAGGTGATGAAAACCACACAAACGCCATGCTCTGGCTCCTCTTGGGGCGGGCCAACATCAGCACCAAGGGTATCGCGATACTGCGCGGCCGCTTTGGTAAGGTCAGGCACGGCAATAGCCACATGGTTCAGGCGTCCGATCATATCTTACTCCCTTAAAATTTTCATCGTTATGCAGACGCGTTCACGTCTAAACAAGGAGAAAAGCCGGTTTCATTTACGTCGTCTTAGGATGAACACCCTGAAATCCTTTCGTGAGCAAGAATCGGAGTGGGCGCAATGGAAGATTTTGAAGATTTAGGGATTTCTACACACCAACCGACAGCACAACGCCCGCTTCGTGGCGCAACCGTTTTGGTTGTGGAAGACAGCCGCTATGCCTCAGAAGCGCTTCGGCTTCTTTGCTTACGATCAGGGGCCCGGATTAGACGTGCAGATTGCCTGGCTGCCGCGAACAATCATTTGCGGACGTACCGCCCTACTGTTGCTATCGTCGATTTGGGTTTGCCAGACGGATCGGGGCTTGATTTAATCGCAACACTGCACGCTGCCGTCCAAAGACCAACGGTTTTGATTGCAACAAGCGGTCAAGGATGTTTGGATCTAGAGGCAGAGGCTTTGAGGTTGGGGGCGGATGAATACTTAGCCAAACCGATCGAAAGCCTTGCAGCTTTTCAACAGTCTATATTAAAGCATTTACCGCCAGAGGCGCAACCAAAAGGTCTACGGTCCCTGACCTCTGAAACCGTAACACCTGATCTTTTCGCGCTGGATGAAGATCTTTCCCAAGCCATGCGTTTGCTGGAGGACAAGACAACACCTTCGGGTTATATTGGCGCGTTTTTGCGCAGTCTTGCGCAAACTGGGCGCGACGAAGACCTCATCAAAGAAGCAGAGGCAATGCTGAAGCCTAATGTTTCCGATGAAACGCGTGCGCGCATTCGACGTTTGCTGGGTGCACGACTGAAACAACGTCGCGCTGTTTGAAATTCGTCAGAAAGTCATGAACACAATCATAACCCAAAACAGCGCATCAATTTTGGCCCTGTGATGTATAGTAGACGGTTTCTACAACACAGCTACTGTTCACGGTCTCTCAATCCAGCCAATCAAAAAATCCTCTGGGCGCTTGTTTGCGAAGCCGTAGGCCCAGAGCCTCGCCAATTTTCATTGCGTCTTCAACCGGCCCCGTTGTGTCAGCTTGCAAAATATCGCTGCCATCGGGACGTAAAATTTCACCGTCTAGCTTAATGTTTCCACCTTGAAGTGTGGCAAGTCCGGCAATGGGTGTTTCGCAAGATCCATCTAGCGCCCCGAGATAAGCGCGTTCTGCGGCCAGGCGTTGACCTGTGACTTTATCATGGATGGCTTCGAGCAGAGCCGCAGTCCGGGTATCATCTGCACGGCGTTCAATGCCAATGGCCCCTTGCGCCACTGCGGGAAGCATTTGATCTACGCCAAGGGGAACCCGCGGCACGTCTTTCAGATTCAATCGGTTAAGACCGGCCATGGCTAGAAATGTCGCCTCTGCAACGCCATCGGCGAGTTTTTTCATACGTGTTTGCACATTGCCACGGAATTCGACCACAGATAGATCTGGCCGATAATGGCGCAGCTGCGCACGTCGTCGGAGCGAAGAAGAGCCGACAATCGCCCCATGCGGCAATGCCGCCAAAGTGCTGTGCTGAAAAGAGACGAAAGCATCTCGCACGTCTTCTCGGGGAAGATAGCAGTCCAACAAAAGCCCTTGGGGCTGGTCGACGGGCATGTCTTTCATCGAATGAACAGCTATATCGATCCCGCCCCGGAGAAGCTCGTCTTCGATTTCACGGGTAAAAAGACCTTTTCCACCAATCTCTTTCAAGGGGCGATCCAACACCCTGTCCCCGGTTGTTTTGATCACAACGATTTCGAAAGCATCTTCAGGGCAATCAAAAGCCTCCATCAGCCTTGTTCGGGTTTCATAAGCTTGTGCCAATGCCAGCGGAGAACCACGTGTTCCAATGCGAAGAGGGGTGTGAGGGGTAGGCAGGTCAAGAGGCATGGTATATTGACTCCAATCACGTCATAATACCTCAAACGTCACTGACGATCAAAGTCCAGAGCTAAAGGCCAAAATATGTCGAACAAACGCCTTCTTCGCAGTCTCAAGGGTGAAATTCTCCCGACACCTCCCATTTGGATGATGCGTCAAGCCGGGCGTTATTTACCAGAATATCGCGCAACGCGTGCACAGGCGGGCGATTTTCTATCCTTGTGTTACACCTCTGAATTGGCCGCGGAAGTCACTTTGCAACCCATTCGCCGGTTTGGTTTTGATGCGGCGATTTTATTTGCTGATATTCTTCTTGTGCCAGATGCGCTGGGCGCGGACTTGTGGTTTGTCACTGGCGAAGGTCCGCGCCTTTCAACGATCACATCGCGTGCAGATTTCGCAAGGCTCAAAGGGCCTGATGACATTCACGCGCATCTCGCCCCCGTATATGAAACAGTGCGCATTTTGTCGCGTGAATTGCCGCGTGAGACGGCGCTGATTGGTTTTGCTGGCGCGCCTTGGACTGTCGCAACTTATATGATTGCGGGGCGTGGAACCCCTGACCAAGCGCCGGCACATGCGTTTATGAGAGACAACAAAACACTGTTCGAAGATCTGATGGAGCGGCTCACTCTGTCAACCATCACTTATTTAAGCGCTCAAATCGAAGCGGGTGCTGAGGTTGTTAAGATCTTTGACAGTTGGGCGGGATCGCTTTCAGGGGAGGCTTTCACACGCTATGCCGTTGAGCCAACACGTCACATCATCGCGGCCTTGAAAAACAAATACCCAGATATCCCTGTGATTGCGTTCCCACGGCAAGCCGGAGAAGGGTATCTTGGCTTTGCCCAAAAAACCGGGGCGGATTGTGTGGCGCTTGACAATTCCGTTCGTCCTGAGTGGGCAGCAGAGCATGTCCAGAAAGATGGCTGTGTGCAGGGCAATCTTGCGCCTTCACATATGGTGACAGGCGGGCAAGATTTGATCGACGCGGTCCAGCATATTAAACAGGCCTTCTCTGCCGGGTCGCACATTTTCAATTTGGGGCACGGAATCACCCCAGATGCCAAGCCTGAGAATGTGGCACTGATGATCGAGACATTGCGCGCAGGATCCTAGCCTATGCCCAAAATTAATCCTGTCCAGGTGGATGTGCTTGCCCCTAACCTGAAGCGGCGGATGTCAGGGGTGACCTCCACCGTCGTGCGCCTGGTGCCGCTACAAGCCCAAACCATCGCGATTGCCGCACTGGGGCCGCGCCTGCCTGAAGGGTTGCCACAGGTGTCTTTGGAAAGCCTGCTGATGATGCCGCGCCGTGGTCCGTCGGGGCCGCGCATCTGGCATGCCCGCCGCAATACCGAGATGCTTTTGGGTGTGATCTTAAAATATCTGCTGGGTAAAAAGCTCGTGCTGCTGTTCACGTCGGCGGCACAGCGCCACCATACCGCCTATACGCGCTGGCTGCTTCGGCGGATGGATGCAGTTGTGGCCACATCCCAGAAATCTGCAGTTTTTCTGGAGCGCCCAGCCACCGTGATCCCCCATGGGATTGATACCGAGACGTTTTGCCCCGCCGAAGATCGCACGGCTTTGCGTCACGAGCTGCGGCTCGATCCTGAGGCCGTGATCGTCGGCTGCTTTGGTCGAATTCGACCACAAAAGGGTACTGATCTCTTTGTTGAGGCGATGCTACGCCTGTTGCCGGATTTTCCCACTTTGCAAGGCGTGATCATGGGCGGGGTGACAAAGGCGCACGAAGGTTTTGTGGCAGACTTGCGGCGACAGATCGCGCAAGCGCAGCTTTCAGATCGGCTCCTGATCCTGCCCGAGCATAAGGGGTTTTCCATTGCCCCCTGGTTTCAAGCCATCGATCTTTACATTGCTCCGCAACGCTGGGAAGGATTTGGGCTCACCCCGCTAGAGGCGATGTCTTGCGGCGTGCCGGTTGTTGCCACGCGCGCAGGCGCGTTTGAGGAGATGGTGATCGACGGCCAAACGGGGCGGATCGTGGACACCGAGGATATCGACGCGCTCACAGACGCGGCGCGCGCGATGCTCAAGGCGCCCGAGGCGTTACGTACATTCGGGGTTGCCGCGCGCAACCATACCGTAGAGCGGTTTGCGCTCACGCGTGAGGCTGATGCCTTGAACGCACTGTATAAAGAACTGTTTGCCAGGTCCTAGGGCCACTTTGCCTCGGGGGGCAAGGACATCAACACAGCATCGGCGTTATGGCCTGTCTCAAGCCCAAACTTCGTGCCACGATCATAAACAAGGTTATACTCTGCATAGAGGCCACGATGCACAAGCTGGGCCTCTTTGTCTTCCGGGCTCCAGGATTCATTCCGCCTGCGTTCTGTCACTTTAAGAAACGCAGGTAAAAAGGCGCGTCCCACATCTTGGGTGAAGGCAAAATCGCGCTCCCACGCACCTGTATTGAGATCATCGTAAAAAATCCCGCCAACGCCCCGGGCGCGGCCTCTGTGCGGGACAAAGAAATACTCATCCGCCCAGGCTTTGAACCGAGGATAATAGGTGGGGTTGTGGCGGTCGCAGTATTCTTTCAAGACGGCATGAAACTCAGCAGTGTCTTCGGGGATTTCAATGCAGGGGTTCAGATCCGAGCCGCCGCCAAACCACCAAGCCCCAGGCGTCCAAAACATCCGCGTGTTCATATGCACCGCAGGTGTGCGTGGAGAGCGCATGTGCGCGACAAGAGAAATGCCCGATGCCCAAAAGCGCGGATCCTCTTTCAGGCCGGGGATGTCTTTGCGCGCGGCCATCGCCGCTTGGGCACGGGGGGCAAGCCGACCGTAGACCGTGGAGATATTGACCCCCACTTTTTCAAAAAGGCGGCCTCCGCGCATGACACTCATCAGCCCACCACCCGCATCCATGCCATCCTCTGAAGCGCGTTTTGTTGTGGTCACCTCAAATCGGCCGGGGGGGAGATGTGAAAACGGTCCTGTTGTTTGCGTCACTTCGAGCTTTTCAAAAGCGGCGACGACATCATTGCGCAGCGTTTGAAACCACGCGCTTGCCTTTTGCTTATTCTCATCCATCACCTCGACCACATCTGCCCCTTCTTAAGCCGCAAGCATTTTATGCTTTATACTATGTTAATCGCCAGGTTTAGCCTATCAAATAAGGTAATTTTGTGGCAACGCGCTTTTTCATGGAAATCTGCCAAATTAATATATAAAATAAGAAAAAAAGCCGAATAAAAAATCGGTAATGAGGCAGAGAGAGTAACGTGATAATCACCCGTTTGAAAACGGCGTTTCTGGCAGCTGTCATTTGTATAAATCTTGGCAGCTTACCAGGGTACACAGCCCCCTATGCTGCTATGGTCATGGACGCCAGAACCGGTGAAGTGTTGCATGCGCGTAATGCGAATACGCGCCTTCACCCGGCCTCTTTGACAAAGATGATGACGCTCTACATCGCGTTTGAGGCTGTAAGACTTGGCGAAATCACACTCGATACACTAGTGAGTATTTCCGCCAATGCGGCCTCTGAACCACCGTCACGCTTGGGGCTGCGTGCCGGGCAACGCATCAGGTTGCGATATCTCATTCGCGCGTCAGCCGTGAAATCGGCCAACGATGCCGCCACCGCGATTGCGGAAGCCATCGGAGGATCGGAAGCCGCGTTTATTCAGCGCATGAACCGAACAGCCCGCGCCCTTGGGATGCGCAACACCACATTTAAAAACGCCCATGGCCTAACGGCAGAGGGCCATCTGAGCACAGCACGCGATATGACGATCATGGGGCGTCATATGCTTTATGACTATCCTCAATACTATAATCTTTTTTCTCGCCGCAGCACCAGCGCAGGCACAAAAACTGTACGCAATACCAACACACGTTTGCTGGATGCCTACCCCGGCGCAGATGGGATTAAGACCGGCTACACACGTGCGGCCGGGTTCAATTTGGTTGCCTCCGCCGAGCGTGGCTCAGAACGAATTATCGCAACGGTCTTTGGGGGACGGTCCACTACAACCCGCAATGCCCGTATCGTGGAGCTTTTGGACATGGGTTTTGCGCGTGCGCCAACGCGTGTCGCTTTTCGTCCGCCGGGTTTGCCCACGTATCAGACAGTGGGTGTAGGGCGCGGTGTGACGGTTGTGTCGCGGTCGGCGCGGCCAGTGCGGCGTCCCAATTTGGATGTTCAACAGCTGGCAGAGGTTGAAAGTCCGCCACAAACAGAACCAAACACCGAAGTTTTGACGACACGCGGTTCTTCAGTGTCTGCGCTAAACACAGCTGTCAGCACATCGATTATTCCTATTTCGCGCGATGAACACGACGAAGAGGCGCGTGTCCCGACACCTGTCAGCCGGGACTGGGCAGAGACCTATGAATATGCGATTGAATTGGAGTTACAACAAAGTCGCCTGGCAGCAGAGCGATTGCTGTTGCGCACAGCTTTACAAGAATTTGACGCGCTTGATAACGCACTGCGACACATAAGTCAAACATCGCAGGGCTTTCAACCCGTATTCGTTGGATTAAGCCGCACTGATGCAATGCGGGCCTGTACCCGGCTGGTTGCGCGACAAGTCCAGTGTGATGTCGTGGGCTCTTAAGACACCTTAATTACCTTGGGAAGTCTGCTGCCATCCGTATATGACGTCATTTATAAATGCCGGCACGGGCTGCCCGGCATTAAAATATCTCTTGACCCTGGCCTGTTTCTGTTTGCTGATAGTGTATGCACAGAAGGCAGGGAGGGCCAATCTTGCAGTTTATACTTGGTGCAAGCCATGTGCTTGCGATGTTCAATACCCGTATAAATGTTGTCGGGCAAAGAGTTGCTATCGCTGCGATGGCTTTGATGGTTCTGGCCATTCTTGTTCAGGTCTGCTTTCGCTATGTTATTGGAAATCCGCTTTCGTGGACGGAAGAGGCGGCCCGGTTTCTAATGCTTTGGATGGCCGCAGTTGTGGCGCCTACGGCGTTTCGTCGGGGCGGATTTGTCGCGATTGACATGCTGCGGGAGGCGCTTCCAAAGGCCATGGCCAGCGTTCTCTGGCTGCTGCTGTTGTTGCTTGCGCTGGTTGTTTTGAGTGTGGCCGTTGACATCGGCTGGTCTGAAGTGACCGGGTTCTCGGGCAGCTTCAAAACCGCCAGCCTGATGACGCTGTTCACTGTTGAGTTTGCCGATGGTTTCCCTTGGATTGCCATTGATTGGGGGTGGCAGAAAATGCCCCGCAATCAGATGATGGCCTCCCTTCTTGTGGGCGCTGTGATGATGGTGTTGATGTGTGTTGAGTTGATCTTGCGCGAAATCATCATCATCGCGGGCAAAGGCGACGCGCTGCCAGATATCCCCCAGACAGATATCGTGGGGGCCGAGTGAGATGTTGATTTGGTTTCTGCCGCTCTTCTTGTTGTTTTTGATGATCGGTTTACCGGTGTTCTTTGGGCTTTTGGCCGCCCCAGGCATTTTGTTGTGGATGGATGGGCAAACCCGCGAGATCACACTGCTGTATCGCAACCTCTATAACGGCATGGACAGCTTTCCGCTGATGGCCATCCCGTTTTTCATGCTGGCCGGCGAGATGATGAACCGCGGGGGTATCACACTGCGCCTGGTCGAGTTCTCGCAAGCTATGGTCGGACATTTTCGCGCGGGTCTTGCCCAGGTCAATATCTTCACCTCCATGCTGTTTGCGGGCCTTTCGGGCAGTGCGGTGGCCGACACATCTGCGCTGGGCTCCATGCTGATCCCTGCCATGGAAAAAGAAGGCTATAGCCGTAAATTCGCGGCGGCGGTAACGGCGGCCTCTTCGGTCATCGGACCCATCATTCCGCCTTCGGGGATTATGATCATCTACGCCTATGTGATGGGCGAAAGCGTGGCTGCGCTTTTCTTGGCGGGGATTTTACCGGGTGTTTTGGTGGGAACGGGCTTGATGCTGGTGACAAATCTCATCGCGCGTCAGGGATTAGAGTCACCCCCCTTACGCCGCAAAGCCACTTGGGGAGAGGCTGGCCAAGCCAGTCTCAAAGCCTTTTTTCCCTTGCTGACGCCTGTGATTATCTTGGGCGGTATCCTGGGCGGCATTTTTACGCCCACAGAAGCCTCTGCCGTGGCGGTGGCTTATGCGCTTGTGGTCTCTTTGTTCATTCTGCGCTCTATGACCTGGAAAGATCTGCCCGATGTTTTATTGCGCGCGGCGCTTGCCTCCTCGGTTGTGTTGTTGTTGGTGGGCGCGGCGGTGTCCTTCAAGGTGGTTGTCTCCCTCAGTCATGCGCCCGAACAGCTTGCGGCCTTTATCCTAAGCCTGACAGAAAACCCCCTTCTGCTGCTTTTGTTGATCAACCTGCTGCTCTTTATCGTGGGGATGTTTCTAGATGCAGGCCCTGCCATTATTATTCTTGGGCCAATTCTGGGGCCCATCTTTGTGGAGCTGGGTGTGCATCCGGTGCACTTCGCCATCATTATGAGTGTGAACCTGACTGTCGGTCTTGCGACACCGCCGATGGGACTTGTGCTGTTTGTGGCGTCAAGCGTGTCGGGAGAAAAGGTAGAGACGATTGCGCGTGCAATCTTGCCATTTTTGGCTGTAGAAGTGTTTGTGATCTTTTTGATCACCTATATCCCAGGAATTTCCTTGTGGATTCCAACGGTGACTGGTTTCATCAGTCCATAAACGTCTCAAAAAGGGAGGAAAGCCATGACGTTCCGAACCGCCATTAAGTCGCTGATGGTTGCAAGTCTGCTCAGTATGGGGGCTGCGGCCGCCTTTGCTGATGGGCATGCGATGACCATTCGCGCCACTGCGAACTCAAACGAAAATGATGAGGATTACGACGGCCTCGTTGTGTTCAAAAATTTCGTCGAAAGTGCCTCTAACGGTGCGATCACTGTCGAGCTGTTTATCGGCACGCAGCTTTGCGCCAACGGGGCAGAATGCTTGGCCGGTGTGGCCGACGGCAATATCGACGTCTATATCTCCACATCGGGGGGGGCCGCGGGGATTTTTCCCTATGTGCAAGTGCTCGATCTGCCTTATCTGATGGCCGACGATCGCGTGGCAGAGGCTGTTTTGGCCTCTGACAGCCCACTGGTTGATTGGATGCAGGATCAGGTCTTGGAAGATTCCGGTGGCGCCATTCGGTTGATGACCATCGGCAACACCGGTGGCTGGCGCAACTTTGCCAATACCCAGCGCCGCCTAGCAGAGCCGAGTGATCTGGAAGGTCTGAAAATCCGCACCGTGGTTGCCGATCTGCCACAGGTCTTGGTGCGTGCGCTTGGCGCCTCGCCGACACCGATCCCTTGGCCAGAACTCTTCACATCGTTCCAAACCGGGGTTGTGGAAGGCTCCAAGAACGGCATCACCGACATTATGGGCATGAAGTTTCCCGATGCGGGTTTGCAATATGTCACCCTTGACGGACATGCCTACATGGGGGCGTTGTGGTTTATGAACAATGAAAAATTCATGTCCATGGACCCCGCCATGCGCCGTGTCGTGGTGGATGGATTTTATGCACTGCAACAGGCGACTTTCGCATCCCCCAAGCGCAAATCAATTCAAGCCTATGAAGAGTTTGTGGCCGGTGGCGGCGATCTTTACGTGCCAACCCCTGCGCAAAAGGCCGCCTTTGCTGCCGCTGCGGAGCCAGTTTACACCTGGTTTGCTGAAAACGTCGACGGTGGGGCCGAGGTTCTGGCTGCGATGCGTGACGCCGTGGCCGCGGCTGAGGCGGAGATCGCTGCCGCTTATGAAGATGAGCTGAATTAAACAGCTCCTCAGAGTGATGCCGAGCCTTGGTATCTCTTGGGCTCGGCGGTTTGCAGTGACATTTATCATCCGCAAAGATTGCAAAATGTGATCTTAGACGCGGGAGAGTTGAGTGATGGATGTGAAATGAGCATTCCGATCTACCATGTCAGAGGGCAAGCGGTTGCATTCGCCAACGATATCGCCCCGCTTTTTGAGGTAAAAACAGCGCGTCTGAACCAACAGGTCAAACGCAATCTAAACCGCTTCAGCGATGGGTATGCCTTTCAACTGACCGATGCAGAATGGGAGGTCCAAAGATCACACATTACGACCTTTAACGCGGGGCGCCTTAAATATCCGCCCTGGGCCTTTACCGAACACGGTGTTGTAATGGCGGCCACGTTATTGCGGTCAGAGACAGCGGTGCGGGCGTCCCGTATGATTGTCGAGACCTTTGTCGC
>CAWUJT010000039.1:0-19143 GCA_963922715.1 uncultured Thalassobacter sp. | reverse complement strand
GCCTTGAACTGATGGCGGCTGCCGCTCAACCGCTATTTTGACGGCGTTATCATATCAATCCGCTGTAAGCTTACAATTTTTTGAAAGAATGCCGCGCAGACAATCAACAAATATACAAAGCTCCGCGAATGCGGCAAACTTAAATGACACTCTTGTGTTTTTCGTTCATGTATTCGCTGCGCGGATTTGGTCGGCTTTGTCTTTGTTGAAGGTCACCCCTTTGTCCGCAAGCATCGCGTCCAACTCACCCGACAGCGTCATCTCGGTGATGATATCACAGCCGCCGACAAATTCGCCCTTGACATAGAGCTGTGGGATTGTCGGCCAATCAGAATAATCCTTGATCCCTTGGCGAATAGTCTCATCGGCCAGGACATTCACATCTGTGTAATCCACATCCATAAAGTTCAAGACACCCGCCACCTTAGACGAGAACCCGCATTGCGGCATGGTTTTGGTGCCCTTCATAAACAATACGACATCTTGCGATTTCACAAGCGTGTCGATTTGGGTCTGTGCATTATCGGTCATTTTCATTGCTCCTGTCCTTTGGCACGAATAAGCGTGCGTAATCTTGCGGGTCTTTCGGGATGTGATATGTGGTCGACTGCCCGCCGCCACCACCGCCTGAAATATAGTGGCTTTCCAGGGTTGTATATCCAGTGCCGGGCTTTGTGCCACGATCTGCTTTTTTCTCAGAACTCCAGGCTTGCACCGCGCGCAGGGCCAGCAAAACCACCACAAGAGCGCTCCCGAGCATCAGAAGAGTGCTCAGCGTCATGTGGGGACACGGGTTGTCAGCGCCAGCGCATGCAGCGCACCATTGGGCCCGTCCATCTTGCCCTTCAAAGCCGCGTAGACCGCGCGTTGTTGCTGAACACGGTTCAGGCCACGAAAGCTTTCATCGACAACCATGGCGGACATATGCACGCCGTCATCCCCCTCAACGATAATTTTCGCGTTTGGGAAGCTCTCTCGCAATAAATCTTCAATCTCTTGCGCCTGCATTGGCATGACATGCTCTCCATAAATCTTCTTCAAGAAATATGATTTACGCGGCCGCTTGGCAAGAGACCCTTTCCGTTCCCTTGCAAGCGATGTAAGCGAAAAGATATGCCCCATGTGCCCACCAAGCCGGAACTTCTGCGCTGGATTGCAGACAATCCCACAGCGACGTCGAAACGAGAGATCGCCAAAGCCTTTGGGATCAAGGGGGCAGCGCGGATCGACCTCAAGCGGCTTTTGAAAGAGCTTGAAGCCGAGGGGCATCTGACCAAGGCAAAGAAAACCTACCGCGATCCAGAAAGTCTGCCTCCGGTCTCTGTTTTGGTCGTCCAGGCTCCAGACGAGAATGGGGACATGTTTGCCAGACCGCTTAACTGGCACGGCAACACGGCAGAGCCGCGTGTGTCTCTGGTATTGAAATCCAGCGATCCAGCCCTTGGACCGCGTGATCGGGTTCTGGCACGTCTGACAGAGGTGCACGCGCCAACCCACCGCTATGAGGGCCACCTTATCCGACGTCTGCCAAAACAAAGCCGACGGGTTCTTGGCCTTTATCGCCAGACAGCCGAAGGTGGGCGCATTGTGCCCGTTGACAAAGGTGCGGATGTGGCATGGCGCGTTCCTGCGGGTGAAACCGGTACCGCGCGCGATGGTGAGTTGGTCGAGGCAGAACAGATTGGGCCAAAAGGTCGCCTTGGTTTACCCGTGGCGCGGATTGTCGCGCGCTTGGGCGATCCATCGGCCCCCAAATCGGTTTCTCTGATTGCTGTGCATGAGCATGGCATCCCGGACAGCTTTCCAACTCCGGTTCTGGCAGCAGCGGAACAAATGGTCCCGGCTGACATGGCGGGGCGTACAGATTTGACCGATCTGCCCTTTGTCACCATCGACCCTGTTGATGCCCGTGATCATGACGATGCGGTTTGGGCAGAACCGCACAAGGGCGGGCATCGGCTCTGGGTCGCGATTGCCGATGTGGCCCATTATGTGCGCCCAGGTTCAGATTTAGACCGAGAGGCGCGTCTGCGGGGAAATTCCACCTATTTCCCAGACCGGGTTGTGCCGATGCTGCCAGAACGGCTTTCGGGCGATCTGTGTTCATTGCATGAAGGCGAACGGCGGCCCGTGATTGTGGCCGAGATGACAATCGACGGTGAAGGCGTGCTTCTTGGCACACAATTCCATCGGGCGATGATCAAAAGCCGCGCTTCGCTGCATTATGGTGCAGTCCAAGCCGCCCAAGATGGCGCGCCGGATGCTGTCTGTACACCATGGATGAAGAGCGTCATTGCCCCACTTTACGACGCCTATGAAGCCCTAAAGCGCGCGCGGGTAGCACGGCAACCGCTAGAGCTTGACCTGCCCGAAAGACGCATTGAACTGAATGATGCGGGCGTTGTGACCTCTGTGGCCTTCCGCGACCGGCTTGACGCCCACAAGCTGATCGAGGAGTTTATGGTCTTGGCCAATGTGGCGGCCGCCCAAGTGCTGGAGCAAAAGCGCCAGCCGCTTCTATATCGTGTGCATGAAGAACCGGCAGCGGATAAAATCGAGGCTTTGCGCGACACAGTGGAAGCGAGTGGTTTTAAGCTGACCAAAGGACAAGTCCTGCACACACGCGCGCTGAACCGCCTGCTACAACAAGCCGCCGGCACCGATGAGCAAGAGTTGATCAATCTCGCCACACTTCGGGCGATGACACAGGCTTATTATAGCCCGAAGAATTTCAGCCACTTCGGCCTGGCTTTGCGGTCTTATGTGCATTTCACCTCTCCCATTCGTCGCTATGCTGACCTTATTGTTCATCGCGCATTGATCACGGCACATAATTGGGGCGCGGATGGCTTAAGCGCTAAGGACATAGAACATGTGGAGACCACCGCCCAAGCCATTTCAGAGACTGAGCGGCGCTCCATGGCGGCGGAACGCGACACGACAGACCGTTATTTAGCGGCTTACCTCTCTGATCGGATCGGCATGGATTTTTCCGGCCGGATCAGCGGTGTGCAAAGCTTTGGGCTTTTTGTGCGGTTGGTGGAGACAGCGGCGGATGGCTTGATCCCTGTCCGATCTTTGGGCCGCGAGTATTTCCGCTTTGATCGGGACGCACAAACCCTGACTGGCAGTGAGACTGGTCTGGAACTCGGCATTGGCCAACAGGTCACCGTTCGGCTTGTAGAAGCGGCCCCCATTACGGGTGGGCTGCTGCTGGAGCTGCTCAACATTGAGGGCAAAGCTTTAAGGCGCAAGCGCAACCAAAGCCGTTCTGGACGCAAGCTGCGCAAAGCGCCCCGTGGGCGCAAAGGCAAATAAGGGCTCTGTTGCAAAGTTTTTTCTGTGATGATCAGATTGTCCAACTTTATGTTGGAGGCAACGAGTGATGAATGATTTCAAGGGAAAGGTCGTTTTGTGGGCGCTGCAGTGGTATTCAAAACGATGAAGACGGCCTATGCGACGCTCAAGGGGTGAGCGGCGGTTGCCATCGTTTCAAGGTTGTCGCACTGAATGAACAACACCTCATATCATAAGTGTGTCTAAAGGGAAGAAAACTCGGCAAAATTAAAAGTTTCAACAGATCCGGTCGCAGAGTATTTGGTATAGATATGTTGTCGATTTTCTCAGGATCAGCGGGACCACAATTTTCAATATCAAACCAATCGGTATCAATATCTGAATACTTTGAGAATACGCCCTCGCATGACCCTTGGTCGTAATGGGTGATAGCTATGAAACTATTTCCATACACTTTAACCTTAACCGCGCACCATTTCAGAAGCTCTCATCCAATTTATGCATCTAAGTTATGTTTTCATAGCGCGCAGTGAAAAGCTACAATCATGTAACCTTGAGGTGCCTTGGCAGATTTACTACAATCGCCTCTGGCTGAAACCACTCATTTTCTCCAAACCGTTCGAACCTTTGCTTTAGCCCGTTTATGATAGTCATTGGTTCATCTTCGAAGTCCTAAAACGTGCCACGAACTTACGTTTACATAAGCTGCGTTGCGGTCTTCCATAACCATACTTTGATCCTGACTTGTACGCATGAGCGGCCTGAGTTGGAGGATTTCACCGTTCAAACTCGCAAACCAAAAAGCTCTTGACAATATTTCTATAAATGTAGAAATATAGAAACATGAAATATGAAAGCGATTCCCCTGAACCTATTGAGCTGGCCGCGCTTGGTTTTGCGGCCCTTGGCTCTGAGCAGCGTTTGGCCGTGTTGCGCAGCCTGGTGCGTGCAGGTGAAGAAGGGCGCAGTATTGGTGAGTTGGGCAAAGCTGTTGGGCTTTCAGGGGCCACGCTCACCCATCATATTCGGGCGCTTACTGCGGCGGGGTTGGTGAACCGCACCAAAGAGGGACGCGTGATCCGCGTGGCGGTTGAGTATGACCGCGTTCGTGCCCTTTCAGATTATCTTCTCAGCGCCTGTTGCGTTGACACTGGTATAGGAGACCACACACATGGCTGACATCAGCACTTCTTCTTCGAGCCGCCCAAACCTCTGGCGTCATATCGATACTGTTTGGCTCGGGCTCGGGCTGGCTGTTCTCGGCTTGTTCATTTTCTTGCCGACAGAGGCACCGGCGCTTTTTGATCAAGCCTTAGGCAGTTTTACCAATACCGCACCTTTCATCTTGTTCGCGATTCTCTTGATCGCGTTTCTGAAGGCAACGGGGGCTGAAAACCTCTTGGCGAAAGCCTTTACGGGCTCTGTGCATCGCATGATTATCCTTGGGGCCCTGGCCGGGGGGTTATCCCCATTTTGCTCTTGCGAAGTGATCCCGTTTATCGCGGCACTCTTGGCAGCGGGTGCCCCTTTGGCGGCTGTGATGGCCTTTTGGCTTGCCTCCCCTTTGATGGACCCGGCGATGTTCACCATCACCTCGGGCGCGCTGGGGGTTGATTTCGCGGTTGCGAAAACGGTCTCTGCCATTGGCATGGGTCTTTTGGGGGGATATGGGGTCGTATTGCTCTCGGGCACTGGATTTTTTGCTGATCCGCTCAAGGCAACGCCTGTGTCTTCCTGTGGCTGTGGCGCGAAAAAGCCTTTCTCTGGGGCACCCGTATGGCAATTCTGGCAAGAGGCCGATCGCCGCGAGACATTCGGCCGGGCAGCCCTTGAGAATGCTCTGTTCCTGGGGAAATGGTTGGCTTTGGCCTATCTGATAGAGGCCTTGATGATCCGCTATGTGCCGGCCGATTGGATTGCACAGGTATTGGGTGGCGAGGGACTGGGCACCATTATCCTGGCCGCCTTGGTTGGCGCGCCCGCTTATCTGAATGGCTATGCTGCTGTGCCGTTGATCTCTGGTCTGATTGAGCAGGGCATGAGCCAGGGCGCCGCGCTTGCGTTTATGTTGGGCGGCGGTGTGAGCTCTATACCTGCGATGATTGCGGTGTGGGCCTTGGTCAAACCGCGGGTGTTTGCAAGCTACCTTTTCTTCGCGTTTACTGGCGCTGTGATGGCTGGATTGATCTGGGGGCTAATCACCTAATTGCGTCTTTGATAATCAGCGGCTATCTCTGGCAAAAAGGGAGACGCCGCTGATGTATCGCGTTTGGGATTTTATCACCGAATATTCAATTCTGCTGATCAGCGGGGCTTTAATTGCGTTGATTTGGGCCAATACAGACCCCACCAGCTATCATCACTTGGTCGAACATCCCATTTGGTTCAACACCTGGATTGGACTGGATTACGACTACTGGAAGAAAGCCTTTGGTGATGGCTACGATCACTGGGACGCTGGAGGGGCGACAAAAGTGCTGTCCCTTCACTACCTTGTCAACGATCTTTTGATGGCGTTCTTTTTTGCAATCGCCGCAAAAGAGGTTTGGGAGGCGATTATCCTCAAAAATGGTGCGCTAAGAGGGAAGAAAGCGGCCACACCCCTTGTGGCAACAGTGGGCGGCATGGTGGGGCCGATTATCGTTTATCTTGGCTTGGCCTGGATGATGGGACCGGCGAAGTTTGGGGAGGTGGCCAATGGATGGGCCATTCCCACAGCCACCGATATTGCCTTTAGCTATCTTGTGGGACGGTTGGTGTTTGGTGGCGGGCACCCTGCAGTGCGGTTTTTGCTTCTGCTGGCCATCGCAGATGATGCCGCAGGATTGATCATCTTGGCGATTTTCTACCCTTCTGGTGACCTGGCCCCGGAATGGTTGTTGTTGTCAGTGGCCGCTGCTGTGGCTGTGTTTGTTTTGTTCAATTGGCTTCCCCGCAGACTGGATCGGGGTAATCAGATCCGCCCCAATTCAACCTGGGTGCGGTACCGTCTAGGTTTTTGGCCCTATGCGCTTGCGGGGGCTTTGTCATGGTTTGGCTTTGCCCAATCGGGTTTGCATCCGGCCCTTGGGTTGTTGCCCATTATCCCAACGCTGCCCCATGCAGACCGCGCGTTTGGCATATTTGCAGAGGCTGAGACCTATCTGAAAGATTTGCTTAACCATGTTGAACATCTTCTGAAACGCCCCGTTGAAGTGGTTCTATTTTTATTTGGCCTTCTAAATGCGGGTGTTGAATTCTCTGCGATTTCAGAGGCGACCTGGCTAGTGCTGGCAGGCTTAATCATCGGCAAGCCGCTTGGCGTTTATATCTTTGGCGCGATTGGGGCGCATGTGCTGCGGCTTGGGTTGCCTGAGGGGATGCGTACGATTGATCTTTTTGTGATCGGCTGTGTGGCTGCAATCGGGTTTACGGTGTCGTTGTTTGTGGCCACTGTTGCGTTTGAGTCAGGACCTATCCAAGATGCTGCAAAAATGGGCGCGCTTTTGAGCTTCTTTGCAGTGTTCTTATCCTTTCTGGTAGGGCGAATCGCGGCTGTAGAAAAACAACACCTTTAAGTCGCTCTGACAGGTAACTCTGGTAGAATTTATCACATTTCCCGAACAATAAGGAGAAGAGCGCCCTATTTGTGACCAATTGCCCTGATAAAACCCAAATTATTGGAATAAAGATGTCTTTCGTATTATGTGGCGTTAGCAGTGTGATGAAATGATTGAATTTGATAAAGTCTCAAAATCCTTTTGGACTGGAACTCAGCGCAAGGTTATTCTGGATCAAGCCTCTTTTCGCGTTGAGGTGGGGAAATCTATTGGAATTTTAGCCCCAAACGGAACGGGAAAAACAACGATCGTCAACATGATGTCTGGGCTCGAAAAACCGGATGAAGGATCGGTGACGCGAAATTGCCGGGTGTCTTTTCCGCTTGGTTTCATGGGGGGGGTTATTCCAAAACACTCTGCCCGTGAAAATACACGCTACATTGCCCGTCTTTATGGACTAGATCCAGATTATGTCGAGGCGTTTTGCCGTTATGTCTGTGGACTGGAAGAATATTTTGATATGCCAGTGGGTACATATTCTTCTGGTATGAGATCACGATTGTCTTTCTCGCTCTTACTGGCGCTGGAGTTTGATATATATCTTATTGACGAAGGGATGCCTGCAACAACCGATGTCGAATTTAACCGTCGTGCTGGTGCCATCTTGAAGGAACGGTTGCAAAATGCCACTGTCGTGATAGTGAGTCATCAGTCGGAAACACTTGCGAAATTTGCAGATAAAGCTGCAGTTCTCAAAGGTGGAAAATTGTATCAGTTCGATACTTTAGAAGAAGCGAAAGAGCTTTATGACTACGAAACCTAAGGCCAAAAAGTTTCGCTTGAAGCGTCAGCAGAGCGACTCTCTGGGTACGCCTGATGATGGGTTTGGTGATATTGATTTTCGCAACACACCCCCTCAAGAGCAGCAAGCCAAATCTCCCGGTAGATCAAATGCGTCTTTGAGTATCGAACAAGAAATTGCACAGATCAAAGCAGAAGGTTTGAGTGGTCGTCAACTACGGTCCGCGCGTCGTGTTGCCCAGCGGCACGATCTGAAAGTAAAATCGGATTTTGACGCCGTGCGCCAACTCAGAGCAATGGGTATCGATCCCTTTGCTGGTCTCGATATGTTAGCTGTTGTGGGGGGGAAAGAAGCAGAGGCAAATACACCCAATCAAAGCCCACTGGCAAAAGTAAATCCGACCAAGTCAGAGCCCAAAAAACCCATTGATGAGGCACAGCGTGCTGCGGAAATCATGCGTATCCAAAGGGACATTGCGCGCCGCCGTCGCAGGCAAGTTGCTCTGCTAAGTGTCCGCTTGTTTTTCTTTGTTATTATGCCGACAATGATTGTGGCGTTCTACTACTTTGCGGTTGCTACGTCTCTTTACGCCACGAAATCCGAATTTGTTATTCAACAGGCAGGCATGGGCGCGTCCAGTTCGTCTTCTCTGAGCTCAATGTTTTCCGGGACTGGCTTGGCAACACAACAAGATTCAGTCGGTGTTCAATCTTATCTCACCTCACGCGATGCGATGAACCGCCTTAATCAAGATTTAGGGTTCATAGATCATTTTTCGTCCCGCCGAATTGACGCTTTGAGGCGCATTGATCCCAATGCAACACAAGAAGAGGCCTTCAGACTTTACCAAAACATGGTCAAGGTTGGATATGATCCGACGGAAGGTCTTATTAAGATGGAGGTGATCGCGGCTGATCCTCAAACCAGTCAGGCATTTTCAGAGGCTCTGATTGGATATGCAGAAGAACAAGTAGATCAACTCACAGCGCGATTAAGAAATGATCAAATGAAAGGCGCGCGTGAGAGTTACGAAGAAGCAAACCAACGGCTAATTGAGGCACAAGAACGCGTGGTTCTTCTTCAAGAACAATTAAACGTCATCGCCCCTGATATAGAAATCGCCAATAAGATGAATGCCATTGCACGCATTGAGGATCAAATTCGGTCCGAACGTGTGCGCTTGGATCGCTTGATGAGCAACGCAAGACCGAACGAAACCCGCGTTCAGGTCATCGAAGGCAATATCGCTTCGCTGCAGCGAGAATTGGATGTCTTACGTATCAGTCTGACAGAAAATGGACGCGGCGATGCCTCAATGGCGCGGATTTCGGCCCAGCTAAGCGTTGCACAGATTGATCTTCAAACTCGTACAGCATTGCTTCAACAATCTTTAGGACAGTTGGAAAGCTCCCGGATTGAGGCAGATAGTCAAGTGCGATACTTGTCGAATTCTGTCCGGCCGATTGCGCCTGATGAGCCAACCTATCCAAGGGCTTTTGAAAACACATTGCTCGCGTTTCTTGTGTTCTCTGGCATTTACTTGATGATCTCCCTAACAACCTCTGTATTGCGAGAGCAGGTTTCAGCCTAACCCACTTGCGACATATGGATCACAAATTAATACCATTGAATAACAGGATTCTACAGACGGAGGTGCAATGAAACCGCTTAGTGATGTTAAGCCAAATACGTGGGAATTCTTGCGGGATGCGATGATCAAACCCACGGGCTTTCGAGAATATGATGCGCGCTGGCGGTTCCCTGAAGAGATCAATCTGCCTGGTCTGCAGGCGCTTGGCCTTGGGTTAGGCACACAAATGTATGAAGCGGGTGTTGCGCCCGTCATCGCCGTTGGCAATGACTATAGGGATTATTCCTTGGCGATCAAATATGCCTTCATGGTGGGACTGATGCAGGCGGGCATTCATGTGCGCGACATTGGGCCAAGCCTCAGCCCCATGGCGTATTTTGCACAGTTCCATCTAAACGCCCCGGCTGTTGCAATGGTCACGGCCAGCCACAATCCCAACGGCTGGACGGGGGTAAAGATGGGGTTTGAGCGTCCGCTCACCCATGGACCAGATGAGATGGCGCGCTTGCGTCAAATCGTTCTGAACGATGAAGGTGTCGCGCGGGAAGGCGGGCGGTATGAGCGCGTTGACGGAGTGCAAGAGGCTTATATTGATGATTTGGTTGGGGATTTCAGAATGACCCGCCCGCTGAAGGTTCTCTGCGCCACTGGCAATGGAACGGCCGCTGCTTTCGCGCCAGAGATACTTGCCCGTATCGGTGTTGAGGTGATCGAAAGTCACTGTACGCTCGACTATACATTTCCGCATTACAACCCAAATCCTGAGGCGCTGGAAATGCTACATGACATGGCGGCCTCGGTCAAAGCGTCGAAGGCCGATCTTGCGCTCGGTTTTGATGGGGATGGTGACCGGTGTGGTGTGGTCGATAACGAGGGGGAGGAAATCTTTGCTGATAAAGTAGGGGTCATTCTTGCCCGCGACTTGGCGAAACTGTATCCAGGCGCGACATTTGTGGCGGATGTTAAATCGACAGGCCTTTTTGCCTCTGATCCCGAATTGAAAGCACGCGGTGTGAAAGCCGATTATTGGAAGACCGGTCACAGCCATATGAAACGCCGCGTCAAAGAGATCGGGGCGCTGGCCGGGTTTGAAAAATCTGGGCACTATTTCTTCGCGGATCCCATAGGCCGCGGATACGATTGCGGCATGCGTGTGGCCGTTGAGATTTGTAAACTTATGGATCGCAATCCAAACCAGACGATGGCCGATCTACGCCGCGCTTTGCCACAAACCTGGACCACGCCAACCATGTCACCCTTTTGTGCGGACACAGAAAAATACGAGACGCTGGACCGGATTGTCGCAAAGCTCTTACCGATGAAAGACAAGGCCACACTGGGTGGGCAAAAGATCGTCGATATTGTCACGGTCAATGGTGCCCGCGTGATGTTAGAGAATGGCGCTTGGGGACTGGTGCGGGCGTCCTCCAACACGCCAAATCTGGTTGTTGTGTGTGAAAGCCCTGAAAGTGAGACAGAACTGCGCGCGATCTTTCAAGATCTGGATGCGATCGTACACGCAGAGCCGAATGTCGGCCCTTACGATCAAAGTCTCTGATCGATGCGCGGGCGTAAGGCGTTATACCCAAAGGGCATTTTGCAGGATATTGATCCGGCCTTGTGTATCCACAAGCGCCACATCAAATCGCACATCGCGCAATCCGCCATCCTGCAATGTGTCAAGATATTCCTGGGCGGTTTGGTGCAGCCGGGCAATTTGTGGCGGGCGTAGATGGTAGGCAGCAGCGTCCAGAGTGCGGCTTTGCTTGACTTCAATGCAGATTATCGTGGCGTTCTTCTCGACGATAAGATCAATCTCCCCTTGCGTGCCGCGCCACCGCATGTGTTTGAGCACAGCACCTTGCGCGACATATTGTTCGGCCACGCGCTCTTCTGCGGCCAAACCTGCCAAGTTATTGCGTTTGCCCTGGGTCACGGCTTGTTCAACTCCAAGGCCCTTTGATAGACCTGTCGTCTGGGCAGACCCGTCGCTTTTGTCACCTCAGCCACGGCTTCTTTGACACTCTGAGTTTCAAGGGCGCTTTGCAAAAACATCACCAGTTGTGCGTCTGAAATCACCTCTTCCCCGGCCCGGTTCACCAAAAGCACACATTCGCCACGTGCAGGCGCTTTGTGTAACTGATGGTAGAGATGTTCAAGTGTACCCCGCCGACATTCCTCAAAGGTTTTGGTAAGTTCCCTTGCTAAAGCTGCAGGTCTGTCTGGACCAAAGGTCGCGATCGCATCTTCGATAAGATTCAAAATTCTCCGCGGACTTTCATAGATCACCAAAGTTGCCGGCACCACTTGCAGGTTTTCTAACGCTTTCCGACGGGCCGTTGTCGAATTTGGCAAAAAGCCTGCAAACATAAATCGATCCGTGGGCAACCCACTGACGACCAGAGCTGCGAGCACAGCCGAAGCCCCGGGAACAGGAACCACGGAAACCCCGGCATTGATTGCATCTTGCACCAGCCGAAAGCCAGGATCTGCGACGAGAGGGGTTCCAGCTTCGCTGACATAGGCAACACTGTTGCCCGCTGCGATCTTCTCCATAAAATACGCGCGGTCTTTCAGTGGGCTGTGATCGTGGTAACTCCGCAAGGGACGCCCGTTCAAGGCGATCCCGTGAATATCCAGAAGCCGCCGCGTTGTGCGGGTATCTTCCGCCGCCAAAACATCAGCCTGCGTTAAAACATCAAGTGCACGCAATGTGATGTCGCGGGCTGACCCAATGGGCGTTGCCACAAGATAAAGTCCCGGAGACAGCGGTGAACGGCCAATATCCATAGGTTTTTCTTGTCCTTGTTTGTTATACTCCGTTGTCTTAGTCACATTCTATGGGTAGTTTCAGAATAAACATACCCTCGATAAAAAAGGAGGTTCTGGATGGCGCTCAAGCAACTGCTGACAGATCTTTTTCGTGCGCACAAGAGAATATGGACCGGCATAGGTTGTGCAATACTGATCGCTGGTTGCTCTCCGCTGACAACAAGTGAAGGGCCTGGCATCAGTCAATCGCAGCCTGTGCGCGTTGCTTTGTTTCTGCCTTATGGGTCTGCACAGCCAGGCGATGAGATTGTCGCCCGCGACCTTGAAGATGCCGCGCGCATGGCGATCTCTGATCTTTCCGGGGCAAGTGTTACATTAACAGTTTACAATACAGCGGCCAATCCGACCACTGTCGGGGCTGTGGCACAAAAAGCCGTAGAAGACGGGGCCCAGATCATCCTTGGTCCTGTTTATGCGGATGTTGCAGCCATTGTTGGGTCAACCGTGGCAAGTCAAGGGATAAACGTTCTATCATTTTCCAATAATACATCTGTGGCCAGCAGAAATGTCTTTTTGCTGGGAAATACATTTGAAACCATAGCAACGCGGGTTCTGTCCTATGCCAATACCCAAGGGCGGAATCGTATTGTCTTGCTGTCCGCCAATGATACGGCGGGACAGTTTGCGCAATCCGCTGTTCAAAATGCGGCGCGTCAAACGGGCGTGCAAATTATGCAAACCGTTTCTTACGCGTTGAGCCAAAACGGTGTTGTCCAAGCTGTCCCAGAAGTTCGCGATGCTGTGGCGCAAACAGCCGCGAACGGTATCTTTTTAACTTCTGGCACCTCTGGTGCGCTACCGCTTTTTGCACAACTTCTGCCCGAAGCGGGCGTTAACTCCCAAGCGACTCAGTTCATGGGGTTGGCGCGCTGGGATATCCCTGTTGAAGCATTGTCATTACAGGGGCTTCAAGGGGGACTTTTTGCATTGCCTGATCCGGCACTTTATCAGAGATTTGAGCAAAAATTTCAATCAATCTACGGGCGTACCGCCCATCCATTAGCCGGATTTGGATATGATGGTATTGCCGCGATTGGCGCACTCGTAACATCGGGGGCTTCAGAATTTAGCGCTACACAACTTACAACACCTTCCGGTTTCGCTGGTGTCAACGGTATATTCCGGTTCCGAGCCGATGGTACGAATGAACGCGCGCTTGCCGTGGCACGGGTTGTTGATGGACAAATACAAGTGGTTTCACCAGCCGCAAGACGTTTTGACAACGCGGGCTTTTAACATAATCGCTATTACTTCCCCTCAAGAGTTGGTCATGGCACCATCGGGTCAACTTATCTGCCCCCCACATCTTATTTTTGACCAACTGTCGGTTCTGGATCAGCTTGCGAACATCACATGTGATAACGGTCCTAAGTCCGACGTGGAGTTCAGCTCTCATGCGGTCAAAATCCTCAATGCGGCCCAGGTGTCCGGGCGTGACGCGATTGAAAAAGCCTTTGCCAAACGCCCCACAAGCTCCGAGGGGGTGACCCAGGCCTATAGCTATCTTACGGATTGTCTGGTGAACGCAGCTTATTGGCTGGCAACGGAGAAGATACACCCAAATACGACGCCGTCAGCTGGAGATCAGTTCGCGGTCATCGCTGTCGGTGGATATGGCAGAGGTGAAATGGCCCCATACTCGGACGTGGATCTTCTGTTCCTGACCCCTTTTAAAATCACGCCTTGGGTGGAGCGGGTTATTGAAACCATTCTATACGTGTTATGGGATTTGAAACTGCATGTCGGTCATTCATCGCGGTCCCTACGCGATTGTCTTCATCTTGCCCGCGATGACATTACGATACGCACCTCCCTTCTGGAACGCAGGTTTCTTTGCGGCGCGCAGAAAACCGCAGATATCCTTGGAGAAAAACTTTGGCGCGACTTGTTCTCTAGAACCGCCCGTAATTTCATTGCGGCAAAACTTTCTGAGCGCGATGAACGCCATCGCAAACACGGCGGCAACCGATATATTCTAGAACCCAATGTCAAAGAGGCAAAAGGGGGTCTGAGGGATCTGCAAACGCTTTATTGGATCGCAAAATATCGCTATAATGTGCAAAATGTTGCCGATCTTGTGTCTCTGAACGTTTTCTCAAATGAAGAGTTTGAGAGTTTCGAGTCTGCGGGCAGTTTCCTCTGGGCGGTAAGATGCCATCTTCATATTCTTGCCAACCGTGGTTCTGACATACTGACATTTGACCAACAAGTCGAAGTGGCCAAACGCATGGGGTATCGAGATCATACCGGTCGTCGCGGTGTGGAACATTTCATGCAAAATTATTTTCGTCATGCGACGAAAGTGGGCGAAGTCACGCGTATTTTGCTCACCGCCCTTGAGGCTGATAACCTCAAAGATGAACCTGGATTTCTGGAGTTTTTCAAAGGCCGTCGGCGCCGCAGATTGAAAGCCCCCTACGGCCTGAAGCAAGGACGATTAACCATTATAGACCAGGATATGTTTCTTGCCAACAAGCTCAACCTTTTGAGAGTTTTCGAAGAAGCGCTGCGCAGCGGGCTGTTGTTACATCCTGATACGATGCGGCTAGTGGTATCGCACTTGCATTTGATTGATCAGCCGATGCGGGAAGACCCTGAAGCCAACAGACTATTCCTTGATCTGCTCCTGAAGCATGGAAATCCAGAACGGGCCTTGCGACGTATGAATGAACTGGGCGTTCTAGCGGCATTTTTACCAGAGTTTGCCCCGATCGTGGCTATGATGCAATTCAATACCTACCACAGCTATACGGTTGATGAGCATACGATTCAGGTGATTTCCAATCTGGCTGAAATAGAACAAGGGCTGCACGCCGAAGACCTTCCGCTGTCAACCAAAATCCTACGCTCTGGGGTGAATCGTCGTGTGCTTTATGTAGCGCTTCTTTTGCACGATATTGGAAAAGGACGCTCCGAGGATCATTCGATCCTAGGGGCGCAGATCGCCCGAAAAGTCACGCCGCGCTTAGGCCTAAAACGTGAGGAGTGTGAAACGGTCGAATGGCTTGTGCGCCATCATCTTTTGATGTCGGATATGACACAAAAGCGCGACATTTCAGATCCGCGGACAATCCGCGATTTCGCTAAAGCTGTCAAAACGAAAAAGCGCTTGGACTTGCTAACTTTGTTGACTGTTTGTGACATCCGTGGTGTCGGCCCAAATGTTTGGAACAACTGGAAAGCGCAGATGATCCGTGCCTTCTATCGAGCAACGGACCATGGGCTTGCAGAAGGACTGGAGGCCATCAACCTTGTCAATCGTGAAGCCAAGGCCCGCAGGCTGTTTCGGGCGGCCTTGCCGGATTGGTCAGAGGCTGATTTGCGCGCTGAAATCAGGCGCCATTATTCTTCTTATTGGCAAGGATTGCCAACCATGGCGCAAGTGCGTTTCGCTTATTTGCTGAAAGATTTGCCCGATGACGAAATTCGCGTCGAGTTAGAGCCTGACCCCGATCGCGA
Organism: uncultured Thalassobacter sp.; assembly: GCA_963922715.1. GTDB lineage: Bacteria > Pseudomonadota > Alphaproteobacteria > Rhodobacterales > Rhodobacteraceae > CAWUJT01. The sequence continues at coordinate 3,623 of CAWUJT010000039.1, read as the reverse complement.
TGCCACCCGCGCCATTTTTGCACTGGCCAATCACCCTGGCATTTTCGCGCGCCTTACAGGGGCCTTGACGCTTGTCAGCGCAAACATCGTTGATGCACGTATTTTCACATCCAAAGATGGCTATGCAACGACTGTTTTTTGGCTTCAGGACCATGAAGGCAAGCCATTCGATATGGAACGTCTGCCACGTTTGCACAAAATGATTGAAAAGACATTGCACGGTCAGGTTATTGCCCGAGAGGCGCTGGAAAGTCATTCCTTGAAAAAACGTGAACGCTCTTTCAACGTCCCAACGTCTATCACGTTCGATAACGAGGGGTCAGACATTTATACGATCATAGAGGTGGACACGCGCGATCGCCCAGGCTTGCTTTATGACCTGGCACATACGCTGGCCTCGGCGAATATTTCCATATCATCGGCGATGATCGCGACCTATGGGGCACAGGTTGTCGATACGTTTTATGTGAAAGATATGTTTGGTCTGAAATTGCACGCAGCAGCCCGCCAAAAAGATTTGGAAAAGCGTTTGCGGGCCGCGATTGCCAGAGTGGCCGAACGGGCCGGGGCATAAGTGATGCTGCTGAGAGGTTTCATGACGGTGGGGGCATGGACCTTGCTCAGCCGCATTATGGGCTTTGCCCGCGATATTTTTATTGCCCGCATGCTGGGGGCCGGACCTGTGGCCGAGGCGTTCTGGGTCGCCTTTGCTTTGCCCAATATGTTTCGCCGGTTTTTTGCCGAAGGTGCATTTAACATGGCGTTTGTACCGCTTTACGCCAAAAAGCTCGAGGCCGATGATGACGCCGATGCTTTCGCGCGCGATGCTTTCAGTGGCCTGTTTGTGGTTTTGTTGATCTTCTCTGCCCTTGGAATGATCGGAATGCCTGTGCTGGTTTGGGCGATGGCCTCGGGGTTTGCGGGGGATATGCGGTTTGAGCTTGCTGTCTTTTATGGGCGCATCGCGTTTCCCTACATTTTATTAATTTCCCTTGCCGCTCTGATCTCGGGACTACTGAATGCCAACCGCCGCTATTTGGCGGCCGCAGCCGCACCTGTTTTGCTTAACGTCGTTTTCATTCTAGCGCTCGCCTTGGTTGTGGTTTTAGACTGGGACACAGCACCTGACATCGGACAAACGCTCGCTTGGTCCGTTCCTCTTGGCGGCATTGCGCAACTTGGGCTTGTCTATGCCGCCGCATGGCGCGCGGGCCATAAGCTGACACTGCGCCGCCCACGTTTGACGCCGGACCTTAAACACCTGGCCGTGATCGCAGCACCTGCAGCACTTGCAGGCGGGGTGGTGCAAATCAACCTACTGGTAGGGCGGCAGGTGGCCAGCTTCACCGAAGGTGCGATTGTTTGGTTGTCCATGGCCGATCGGCTTTATCAACTGCCGCTCGGTGTTGTGGGTATTGCCATCGGCATCGTTCTTTTGCCGGAATTGTCACGCCAACTGCGCGCGAATGATCCGCAAGGCGCCCAACAGAGCTTTTCCCGGGCCACCGAACTGGCACTGCTGTTCACCTTGCCGTCTGCCGTGGCTTTGACTGTTGCCGCCACGCCCATTATCCGCGTTCTGTTTGAAGGTCAGGCTTTCACAGCGTTTGACACCGCGCAAACAGCGCTGGCTTTGCAAATCTATGCTTTGGGTCTGCCAGCCTTCGTCCTACAAAAAACATTGCAACCGCTCTATTTCGCGCGAGAAGACACCAAAACACCTTTGCGGTATGCGCTTGTTTCTTTGCTGGTGAATGCCTGTGTGGCAATCGGTCTGTCGTATGCCATTGGGTATGTTGCGGCCGCTTGGGGCACCACCTTGGCTGCTTGGGTCATGGTTGTTCTGCTTCTGCGCGGTCGCAGGACAATGGGTCCATCTGCCAAGCTTGACAGCCGCTTTCACGCGCGTCTGATCCGCATATGTGCCGCGTCATTTCTTATGGGGCTTGGTGTGTGGGCTGTGCAAACCCTTCTTGCGCCATTTTTTATGATGCCTGGAATTTCTGTTTTGGTCCTTCTTGGACTTGTTCTGTCGGGAATGGGCATGTTTGCTTTGACGGGGCAAATCCTTGGAGCCTACCAGTTGTCTGAATTGCGTGCCGCCCTGCGTCGCAGTTCACCTGTTGCGCATGAGGGACTTTAAGCTGCGCCATCCACCCGGTCCCAGTGGGAAGGCCACGACAAAGCCACATAGAAATCCCGCCAATTCGGCAAGCCATGACGGACCCACACCAAAAAGCCCTCCGAAAAGGAGTTGTAAAGCCGTCAGCATTCCGATGAGTGTAAAGGCTTTGTAAGGGGGCTCTCCCATCCGGCGGGCGCGTTGCCAAAGGATATAGGTAAAGGCCCCGATAAGGCCATAGGCCCCGGTCATCCCACCATAAAGCGGCACCTGGGTTTGCAAAATCAAGCCATAGACCAGGGCGCCAAAGATGCTGGCCCCGAAGTAAATGACAAGCACACGCCAAGCCGAAAAGGTCCCAGATATGGCCTTGCCAATGGCCAAAATAAACACCACGGGAAAGACCGCATGCACAAAACCGCCATGCAAAAAGGGAAAGGTGAAAAACCGAACCAGGTGCTCTGTCGGAAAAAGGCGATTGCGCACCATCCAATCGAACACCGGATCGGAAAAGCCATAAAATTGAATGGCGTTCAAGCGCCAGGATATCGCCTGTGGTCCTCCGTAAAGCCCTGTTTCCGCGCCTTGAAACAAAAGTTCAAGACCGATGAGCACGGTCGCAAGCCCAACGACGACTTTGGGCAGGTTTTGAAAGGGAGACTGGAAATCAGACATAGGGGGAGACTTTGGTTGACGGTTCTTTCCCGTCTGCTTATGCGTGATGATCGGAAAGTGCCAGTGCGCGAGGGGTTATGGCAGAAACAAGTTTCACAAAACGGGTGTTTTCGGGGATCCAGCCCTCGGGTGGATTGACATTGGGCAATTACCTCGGCGCGATCAAACGCTTTGTAGATATGCAAGACGAAGCTGAGTTTGAAACCATTTATTGCATGGTAGATCTTCATGCGATCACAGTCTGGCAAGATCCGCAAACACTTCGCCACAATACCCGAGAGTTATGCGCTGGCTTCATTGCCGCTGGCATTGATCCTGAACGCTCAATTTTGTTCAATCAAAGCCAAGTCCCCGAGCACACCCAACTGGGCTGGGTGTTTAACTGTGTCGCGCGTATGGGGTGGATGGGGCGCATGACCCAGTGGAAAGACAAAGCCGGCAAGCATGCGGAGGCCGCATCTTTGGGCCTGTTTGGGTATCCCGCGCTGATGGCGGCGGATATCTTGGCGTATCACGCCACCCATGTGCCGGTGGGTGAGGATCAAAAGCAGCATCTGGAGTTGACGCGCGACATCGCCACAAAGTTCAACCATGACTTTGGCGTGGATTTTTTCCCAATCACAGAGCCGGTGATCGAAGGCGCTGCAACCCGTGTGATGAGTTTGCGGGATGGATCACGAAAAATGTCAAAGTCTGACCCCTCTGATATGAGCCGCATCAACCTGACGGATGACGCCGATACGATTGCAAAAAAGATCAAAAAGGCAAAAACAGACCCTGATCCGTTGCCTGATCGTTTAGAGGATTTGGACGGGCGCCCAGAGGC
>CAWUJT010000038.1:0-19227 GCA_963922715.1 uncultured Thalassobacter sp. | reverse complement strand
TCATGTCCTGTGGTAGCGGAGGAGGGACTTGAACCCCCGACACGCGGATTATGATTCCGCTGCTCTAACCGACTGAGCTACTCCGCCGACAAACTGCATCTAGCGCAACGCGCCCGCATATGGCAAGGCTAATTTCAACATCGCGATCAATCATTGAAATACCGGTAACACATATGACAATTTTAAATGATCTTCGGGACAGGCTTGGCCAGAACCATGTCCTGACAGGTGCAGCCATGGCACCTTACGCACAAGACTGGACGGGGGCATATCCCTCAGCGCCCGGCGCCGTCATACGGCCTGGATCAACCGAAGACGTCTCCCAAGTGATGAAAATTGCAGCACAACATCGCGTTGCCGTTGTGCCTTTGGGCGGAAATACAGGGCTGGTTGGGGGCGGTCAGGCCCGTGGGGAACTCATTATTTCGCTCGAGCGGTTGAATAATATCCGCGCCATCAAACCCGGCAGTCGCGTCGCCATTGTCGAAGCAGGGGTTATTTTGCAACAGATACACGATGCCGTTGCCAAACATGATCTCATTTTTCCCCTGACGTTTGGTGCCCGTGGATCAGCACGGATCGGGGGTTGCCTATCAACAAATGCAGGCGGATCAAATGTTGTCAAATACGGCGCGACCCGCGGGCTTTGCCTGGGTTTAGAGGTTGTTCTGGCCTCTGGAGAGGTGCTTGATCTGATGGGTGAGCTGCACAAGGACAATTCAGGCTACGCTTTGAGAGAGCTGTTTATCGGTGCTGAGGGTACTCTTGGGATTATCACGGCTGCCGTTTTGAAACTCAGCCCAAAGCCCGAGGCCTATGCTACAGCACAAGTCGCATTTGCGTCGATTGACACCGCTTTGGACTTTTTGAGTCGCCTGCAAAGGGCCTCGAGCAACGCGGTTGAGGCTTATGAGTACATGCCGCGCTCCTATTTGACGCGCCTCAAGCGTCACAGGCCTGACCTATATCTGCCAATCGACGATATCTTCGAGACCAATGTGATGATTGAGTTGGGCGGGCCTTCAGACCTCCAGAGAGTTCTAGAGGAACATCTGACACAGGCCCTTGATAACGGAGAGGTGAAAGAAGCCGTCATCGCCCAAAACGAAACACAGCGCCAAGGGATTTGGGCCTGCCGGGAAGCCGCGGGTGAAATTATCTTTGATGGAACCCCATCTGTGGTTGCAGATATTTGTCTTCCACTGGATAAGATCACGTCATTTTTGACGATTGTGCGAAAGCGGTTGTCCCAAATAGAAGATAATATGGAAGAGATCACCGTCGCGCATCTTGGAGATGGCAATCTACATTTCGCGGTTTATCCCAAAAGGGACGCGCCTGGTCATCATTCCACAATACAGGCTGAGATTGATGCCGTCACTGTCGAACATGGCGGATCTATTTCCGCGGAACATGGGATTGGTCAATCCAAGCGTCTCACCCTAAAACGCCACAAGGACCCTGTCGCTTTGAAAGTCATGAGTGCGGTGAAGCAAGCGCTCGATCCCGAAGGACGTCTTAATCCCGGAAAGGTCATTCCCCCATTAACCTAGTGCTTTAACGTCATCGCTTTGATTTCTACAAAGCGTTGCTGTCTCTGACTGCCCGTTTAGCACGGTGGCATAAGTTTTGGTGGATCAACGCGCAACACCTTCATATGGTGATCCAAACAATATCTGTGCACCACACTCTCAAACGGGATACAATTTCATAAAGCGTTCCGATGTTATCCAGGCGACCAAATTGGATAGAGTTTAGCGGATGAGTCGTAAAATATTGCCTCTGATTTCAATGCGGCCGAAATTTTGCAGATAAGACATCCCCAGTAAGTTTTCAAACAAATCGCCACTGTTCACCACAGCGGGCACATTGGTATCGATCAAGGGCCCCAACCGGATTTCTTCTAAACGAATGGGGGCTGTGCGCACCACACCATTGGCGGTGTTGGCACGGCCTAAAAACGTCAGCCCAGAGACATCTATGCCCACGGCTTCTGCACTTTGTCTGCTCAGAACAATTTGCGTTGCGCCTGTATCGATCACAAAGCGAAGGGGGACATTGTTGACATCAAGGGTCATGTAATAATGTCCGTCCGGTTCTCGTAACACTGATATGACTGTCCCTTCATCGAATTCAGCGACCAAAGGTCTGCCGGTCACAACACGCGAAAGCGTTGGCCACATACCCGCGATGGCGATGGCCCCTAGAAAAATCAGCAGCCAAATCGCTGCCTGTTGAAGTTTTTGTGACCCACGCAAACGCTCATTGGCGATGTAGGCGCCAAGAACGACAAACAACAAAATGCTCAGATAAATCAACGATGCGATCTCAGTATCGTCCAGTGTGGTCATATCATTAGGCTCCCCAAACAGCCGTTAAGCCATCAAGAACAAATTGAACAGACAGGGCCGCCAAAAGCATACCAAAAATGCGTGTGATAACATTTATCCCTGTTGGGCCTAAAAATTTTTCCAAACGCGCCCCAAGCAGAAACAGCAACAGAACAAGCAATAAAACAGACAGCATGACAGCAATGACAAAACCAATATGAAGCAGGTCTCCCCGATTGTCACCGACCAGCAAAATAATCGTCGCAATCGCCCCAGGCCCAGCAATCAAAGGCAAGGCCAGCGGAAACACAGACGGGTCGTTTTCAAGCGGATGGCTATGGGCGGACGCTTGCCCTTCGCGACGTTTGCTGCGCCGTTCAAAAAGCATGTCGAGCGCCGTCAAAAATAGCAGCAAACCACCGGCGATTCTAAAAGCTGGTAATGAGATGCCTAGAAAGCTTAGGACAGCTTGTCCGCTTAAAGCGAACACTATCAAAATCACGGCGGAAATCACAACCGCACGTAAGGCGACTTGACGACGAACCTGAGGGGATAGCCCGATTGTCAGCGCGACAAAAATGGGCGCGAGGCCGATAGGATCGATGATGACAAAAAGTGCCACGAACGCGGTAATGAAGTCTGCATAAGTCATGTATTGGCCGCGTCCAAACGCTCAAGCGCCGCCATCCAGAGATATTCTGCACGTTCCAAACCTTCGGAGACCTCGGAATATTTGCGGCTCCACAATTCAAGATCCTGGGCACGATCGGCCTCATACAAACTGGGATCTGACAGTTTTTCTTGCAGTTTTCTATGCATATCGGTGATTTTCTTGATACGTTCTTCACACTGGCGCACATCGGCCTTCAGGGCCTGAACATCGGGCGCTTTTGTAGGTTGTTCTTGCCTTTTCGGTTTCATAGTCTCTTTGGCGCCGCCCAAAAGACCTAGGCGATAGGCTTCAAGATCATCGGTATATTGGCTGACCCGGCCCTCTTGAACCAGCCATAATCTGTCGGCCACAAGGTTTAGAAGGTGCATATCATGGCTGACGAGCACCACCGCACCCTCATAGGTTGTCAAAGCGTCCACAAGCGCTTCGCGGCTTTCCATATCAAGATGGTTCGTAGGCTCATCCAGGATCAAAAGCTGTGGCGCATCCAACGTGGCCAGCAACAGGGCGAGCCGTGCTTTTTGTCCGCCCGAAAGCTTTGCAACCAAAACCTCTGCCTGTGCGACACCAAGACCAAAGGAGGCGAGTTTTGCGCGGAGTTTAACAGGCGGAATATCCGGCAGGGCGCGCACCAGATGGTCCAATGGGGTCTCATCGGCATGCAAACTGTCCATCTGATGCTGAGCAAAGTATCCTATCTTCAGCTTCTTCGCGGCAAAACGCGCGCCTTTTGTCAGTGTCAATTCACCTGCCAAAATTTTCGACAGTGTCGACTTCCCTTGTCCATTCCGACCTAACAGAGCGATACGATCATCTTGGTCTATCCTAAGGTCAAGCTTGCTGAGAACATCCCGGCCACCATATCCCGCAGCGGCATCTTCCAGACGTAGAATGGGCGGGGACAATTCAACAGGCTGGGGAAAGTGAAATCTTATTTCATGACTATCCTCGGGAAGATTGATTGGTGTCATCTTCTCCAACATCTTCACCCGGCTTTGGGCCTGTTTTGCTTTGGTCGCTTTCGCTTTGAACCGATCCACGAAACTTTGCAGATGCGCGCGCCGGGCTTCTTGCTTTTTTGCTTCTGCGGTCATCAGCGCATGGCGAGCCGCGCGTTGCTGGGCAAATTGGTCGTAGGGGCCTTGATAATAGGTTAGGGTACGATTTTCGAGGTGTAGGATACCTGTGACCGCACGGTTCAAAAGGCCACGATCATGGGAGACGATCAAAACGGTATGGGGGTATTTCGCAAGATAGTTTTCCAACCACAGCGCCCCTTCTAAATCCAGGTAATTGGTCGGCTCATCAAGCAAAAGGAGATCGGGTTGGGCAAACAACACGCCTGCCAGGGCGACGCGCATCCGCCAGCCGCCTGAAAAATTCGCACAAGGCTCGGACTGCTCTGCCGTTGAAAACCCAAGACCTTGCAAGATCGCGGCTGCGCGGGCCTCGGCAGACCAGGCATCTATCTCCGCCAATCGGGTTTGAATCGCGGCAATACGATAGGCGTCTGTCACGCGTTCCGCTTCCTCCAAAAGGGCATGGCGTTCCGTGTCAGAGGCCAAGACAGTATCCAGAAGAGATGTCTCAGAGGCCGGCACTTCCTGATTCACGCCCCCAAGTCGGGCACGCTTGGGCAGAGTAATTTGCCCTTCCGACACGATCTCTTCGCCAGAGATTAAACGAAACAGCGTTGTTTTGCCCGCGCCATTACGGCCGATCAGCCCCACCTTGTGCCCTGTAGGGATTGTTGCAGAGGCATTTTCAAATAAAGACCGCCCCGCAATGCTGTAAGAGATGTTTTCGATCCGCACCATGTGGGCGGTTTGACGTGCAAGGGCGATGCTGTCAATTGTCGCCTTCCCATCCCATGAAGGTGGTGCTAAAGCGCAGCCTAAGATTCAACTCTGAGGGGCATGTCCATGGCATTAGAACGCACATTTTCGATCATCAAACCAGATGCAACATCGCGCAACCTGACAGGCGCAATCGTAGCAAAGTTAGAGGCCGCAGGCCTGCGTGTGATTGCACAAAAACGTATCCATCTGACCAAAGCGCAAGCCGGTGTGTTTTATGCCGTCCACAAAGAGCGCCCGTTTTATGATGAGCTTTGCACATTCATGGCGTCTGGACCGATTGTGGTGCAGGTTCTTGAGGGCGAAAACGCCATTGCCAAGAACCGTGAGGTGATGGGCGCGACAAACCCTGCTGAGGCAGCAGAAGGCACAATTCGGAAAGAATTTGCGCTGTCTATCGGTGAAAATTCCGTGCACGGTTCTGACGCGCCCGAAACAGCACAGGAAGAAATCGCCTACTTCTTCTCTGGCCTAGAGGTTGTCGGGTAACCCCCCCGCATTCTGATCATAGTCTCAGGATTCAGCGGCATGACGTGACCCTTTGCTGGGGATCACATAGGGGCAGTTCGGGCTTGTAAACCATGCTTTGGGTCGCAAGCCTGACCGCCATATTCTTTGCGGTACTCTTTCCATGAAGTCGCAAAATAGGTTTGCTGTATCAATTTATAAAATTACCGCTGGTCTTTGGGCGAAAGCCAGAGCATTGTATCCTTATGATCCGTATATTCTGTGTCTTCATCATCACATCTTTCGCCTCTGGTGCCGCGGCGCAAGATATTGCACTGAGTGCGGAGGAATTTCAAAAGTTTGTCACAGGAAAAACTCTGTATTTTGAGCAACGTGGGCAGCCCTTTGGCGCAGAGCAGTATTTTCCAGATAAACGTGTTATCTGGGCCTTTGAAAGTGGGGAATGTCAATTCGGTATCTGGTTTGAGAACAAAGCCGGAGACATCTGTTTCATTTATGAAGATCAGACCGGGTCACAATGCTGGAATTTTCTGCGCCGTAAAGATGGTCGTTATGTTGCCAGAACCCTGGATGGTCCTGTAGCAGATGATTTGGTTGTCAGCGGCGAAGATAGGGAACCGTTGCAATGCGCGCCCCCTGATTTGGGGGTCTAGGCCATTAAAACAGAGCGCCTTGATCAGGATCATCATCATCGCGTGTCTTAACAGACTTTTTTGGGCCGTTGCTTCGGATCAACCGACCGTCAGAAAACTCAATCTCTAGTTGATGTATTTTTTGCGCAGCCGCCTTAGACGTAATTAAACGACCGTCGCCCCAGATAACAGCATAGCCGCGTGCCAAGGTGGCCCGATAACTCAGGCTATTGAGCATCCGACCCAGTGTGTTCAATCTGTGTGAGGCATCACGAAACGGCCTGTGAGAGATTTGCCCCAGCCGCTCCACTCGGCCAGACAGCTGTTGCTTGGCCTGTGCAAGCGCTTTGCGGGGGGCCGCATGCAGACGTTGACTTCTAAAGGTGACCTGTTGTCTTTTGTCGCGGATCAGCGCACGCACGGCATCAATCCTGATTTGGCCACTCAAGCGAGACAGCGCCAATTGATGGGATGATATTGACCGGCGCGCAACATCCGAGAGTTTCACAGCAGACAGATCGAGCCTTTGCCGAAAAGTGGCAAACAGGGCTTCTTTCCTAGGAAGACGGCGACCAACATCAAGCAGCCGTTGTTTGCGGCTCCGTATGCCGAGGCGCAGCGCCGTGTTCATCCGCGTCTCCAATCCCCGAACCTGATTAACCAAATCCAAACGCACCGGCACGGCCAGTTCCGCCGCCGCGGTTGGGGTTGGAGCGCGAACATCAGCGGCATAATCAATCAAGGTTGTATCCGTCTCATGCCCCACCGCTGAGATCAGCGGAATGTCAGAGGCCGCCGCCGCTCGCACAACACTTTCCTCATTGAACCCCCAGAGGTCCTCCAAACTCCCGCCCCCGCGGGCCACGATCAAAAGATCGGGCTTTGGCAATGCGCCTGTCTTAGGCAAGGCATTGAACCCCTCTATGGCCCGTGTGACCTCGGGCGCGGAGGCTTTGCCTTGCACAGCAACGGGCCAGACAACCACATGGCTGGGAAAACGGTCGCGCAGGCGATGCAGAATGTCACGGATCACCGCCCCTTGCGGAGAGGTGATCACACCGATCACCCGTGGCAGCATCGGGATAGACTTTTTGCGCGCGCTGGCAAAAAGCCCCTCTGCCGTCAACTGTGTCTTGCGTTTTTCCAAAAGCGCCATCAGGGCACCAGCGCCGGCAATCTCCATCGCTTCAACATTCAGGTTATATTTCGACTGCGGACCAAACGCCGAAAGCCGCCCGGTCACGATCACCTCTAGCCCTTCTTCCGGGCGCACCCCCAATGCCGCCACTTGGCCTTTCCAGGTGGTGCAGGCCAAAACGTTGCGTGCGTCTTTGATGTCATAATAAAGATGGCCAGAGGAGGCGCGGAAAACGCGGCCAATTTCGCCGCGGACACGGACTTGGGTAAACTCTCCCTCAAGCGTGCGTTTCACGGCCACGGACAGCTCTGACACCGTAAATTCCGGCACATTGCTTTGGGGTTGGTCGTCGTCGAAAATATCCATGGCGCACAATCCATAAATGGGCTTTTCTTGAACAGATCACGGCCCTAAAGCTGACACAAGCCGAAAGGAAGCCTAAGCATGAATATCCTGATCCTTGGCGGCGGGGGGCGCGAACATGCGCTCGCCTGGGCCATACAACAAAACCCCAAGTGCGATCGTTTGTTGGTTGCCCCGGGCAACGCGGGGATCGCACAGATCGCGATGTGTGTCGCGCTCGATATTCTGGATGGCGCGGCTGTGGTGGCTTTGGCCCAAGCTGAGGCGATTGATTTTGTAATCATCGGGCCTGAGGCACCGCTCGTGGCCGGGGTGGCCGACAGCCTGCGGGCCGCAGGCATCTTGTGTTTTGGGCCGAGTGCGGCGGCGGCACGTTTGGAGGGCTCAAAAGCCTTTACCAAAGAGGTTTGCGCTGCCGTCAACGCGCCAACGGCAGGATATCAACGTTTCAGCGATCTCACCGTTGCCAAAGCCTATGTGAGTGCCCGTGGCGCACCGATTGTGATCAAAGCAGATGGCTTAGCCGCGGGCAAAGGCGTGACGGTTGCAATGACGCTGCAAGAGGCAGAGACGGCGCTGGAGCATATCTTTGAAAGTGCATTCAAAAAGGCCGGCACAAATGTGATCATTGAAGACATGCTGATTGGCGAAGAGGCGTCTTTTTTCTGCCTGGTGGATGGGGAAACGGTTTTGCCCCTGGGCAGTGCCCAGGATCACAAGCGTGTGGGAGAGGGGGAAACAGGTCCGAACACCGGCGGCATGGGCGCCTATTCCCCTGCCCCTGTGATGACACCGGAGATGACACAGCGCGTTTTGCAAGAAATTATCCATCCGAGCATGGCGGAAATGGTGCGACGTGGGACACCCTTCCAAGGTGTGCTGTTCGCAGGGCTGATGATCACAGCAGATGGTCCATCTTTGATCGAATACAATGTCCGTTTTGGGGATCCTGAATGCCAATGCTTGATGATGCGCTTAGGTGCCCAGACTTTGGACCTTATGCTGGCTTGCAGTGAAGGCCGATTGAGCGATGCAAAAGTGCATTGGGCCGAAGATCATGCCGTGACCGTTGTTCTTGCGGCACAAGGGTATCCTGGTGGTTATGAAACAGGAACGGTCATCAAGGGGCTTGAAGCACTGCCACAGAGTTCCCAATCCATGATATTTCATGCCGGAACGCGTAAGGAGGGTGGGCACATCTGCGCCAATGGCGGTCGTGTTCTGAACGTAACGACACGCGCCGACACGTTGCGCGAGAGTGCTGATAAGGCGTATGCTATGGCGGCACAAATCGATTGGCCAGAGGGGTTTTATCGCAAAGATATCGGCTGGCGTGCGTTAAGGCGATGAGATCACGCACAGTCCATCAAACGGCTCAATGCGTCCGGGCTAAAATCTCCATGATCCCGGGTTCGGGTTGTCTGACCATCAAAGGTGACCGCGACAATCCGGGACCAATCGCCTGCGGCCAGAACAATCTCGGTTTGGCCGTTACACTGACGCACCCCGCCCGTGATCGTAGCCTCACCAATGCGATGGTTGCTCACATCATTTAATGTCGCCACTTCATAAAACCGAGGCATTTTGTCAGGATCATAACGCCAAATCCGCAGGATTTTGGCCAGGTGAGGCCGATCCACGAATGCTACTTCCACAGTCCCATCCTGATCGAGATCGGCAACACCCACAGGCGCATACCACCGATTAGAGCGTCCGATATGCGGCGTCGCAGCCTTTAACACAAGAGCCCCCTGCTCCACCCCATAGATCGCAAGGCGCGCCCCTTGGCCAGGCCCGCTTTCCACCACAAGCACCTCAAATCGCGCGTCTTGGTCGATATCAATCAGGCGCGGCGCGGTGTCCTCAAAAACAAGGTCTTTCGGTGCTGTCAAAAACAGGCGTTGACCTGTGTCGCGTTCGACCTCTAACCGTTTCCAATTATAGTCCCTGCCCAGGACATAATGGGAATAGCTGCGGTCAGGCTCGGCATAGCGGGCGGAGACGATGCTTTGTGCGCCGCCTGCGCCTGCTGTAACCATGAGCATACTTAAGGCCAAACCGGCAATATGCATCAGCTTTCGCGGTGATCTCATATCTGTTTTTCAGGCATATAGACCACAAGCCCATCCAGCGCATCGGTGACTTTCAACTGGCAGGTGAGCCGTGACCGGCCCGCTTGTGGCTGATAGGCGAAATCGAGCATGTCAGCTTCCATCGGGTCAATGTCTGGCAGCTTCCCAAACCAGCCCTCATCGACATACACATGGCAGGTGGAACAGGCACAGGCCCCGCCACAATCCGCTTCGATGCCAGGAATGTTGTTATCCCGCGCGCCTTCCATCACCGTCAGGCCATTGGCGACCTCGACAACATGCTCTTTGCCACCGTGTTCGATATAGGTTATTTTGGCCATCCAGGTGTTTCCTCTTGTTGCGATAAATTGTGTTGTTTTCCGATGTGACCTAAGCGGAAGAGGGTGAAAATGCAATCGCAAGAGCACAAGAATTCAGATGTCTTGCCTTTGCTGCACAATCAGAGCGGCGCGCATTCCCACCGCTCTATACCTGGTCAGTAAAGCCTCAGGCTGTGGGCAGTGCTTCAATCTCCGCCCAAATGGCATCGGGCACATCAAGACAGCCTGTTTCCAGGGCTTTCGCCCTACCCAGCAAGCGCTTGGAGCCGGGAAGGCGCGCGCCCTCTTGCGCCTCGATCTCTTGGAGGATGTCGAGAATGCGCGCAGCCCCACGATCATGTCCGGCGTTTGGGTCAATGGCCATCAGGAATTGACCCACATCAGATGGGGCGCCATCGGGGGCAAAAAAGGATGTGGCCTCCCGGCTAAGGGCTGGTCCCGCCAATGCGCCGGCCAACACCTCTACCATCAGCGCAAGAGCGGCCCCTTTGGCGCCACCGGCAGGCAGCATTGTGCCGGCAAGGGCAGCTTGCGGCTCTGTTGTGGGATTGCCCTGGGCATCCAGCGCCCACCCTTGGGGAAGAGCTGCGCCAGTTTTGGAAGCCGCCATGATTTTGCCCCGCGCCACCTCTGAAAGGGAGAGATCAACAACAACGGGCGGTGCTGCGCCATTGGGGGCGGCAAAACCGATTGGGTTGGTACCATAAAGGCCTTTGGACCCGCCCCAAGGGGCCATGGCCACAGGGGTTGTGGCCATCATCAGCGCCACAAAGCCCGTCTTGGCGAGCGCCTCAACCGTATGGCCTAAGACACCTGCATGATTAGAATGTCGCACGACACAAGCGGCGATACCTGTGCGCGGAACACACTCTGCTAATGTTTCAATAGCCAGATCAAGGGCCGGAAAGGCAAACCCGTGATGGGCATGAACCACGGCAAAAGCTTCTTTCGGCCAATGAGCCGTTGGGGTCGCGTAACCATCCACACGGCCAGAGGCGGATTGCGCCGCATAAATCGCCACACGGGCATAGCCATGTCCGCTTTGGCCATCCACTTGTGCTTGGGTCAGGGCGCGGGCCACCCTGTCCGCGACAAAGGGGGCGCAGTTGTGCGCCCGAAAGACCGAGGCGACATGCGCCTCGGCCATGTTCACATCAATTGTTGCCATCAGGCAGAGCGGTAGAGTTTTGTCATCGAGAACTCACGATGGCCCAACGCTTCCGCACAGGTATTGCGGCCATTGGCGGTGCGGCGGATCATATCGATGAGGTCATCCCCAGCTTCATCAATCGTCTTCTCGCGGGTCAGAACGCCTGTTACATCTACGTCGATGTGTTCGGACATTGTCCGCAAAGTACGCGGGTTGCCAGAGATTTTAATCACAGGAACAATCGGATTGCCGACCACATTGCCCTGCCCCGTTGGGAAGGTATGGATCACAGCCCCACCGGCCGCCATCAAGGTGACGCATTCCGCCGCGGCCGAGGAGGTATCCATAAAGTAAAGACCATTGCCGGAGGCCGGCATCTCAGCGGCATCCAGGATGTCGATGTATTGCGATGTACGGCCAATCTTCTCTAGGTTACCGAGGGCTTTTTCCTCAATCGTTGTCAGCCCGCCTAAGATGTTGCCTTTGGTGGGTTGGCTGTCAGACAAATCATCCGTTTGATGGGCAAAGATCACATCGTCTTGATAGGCCTTCCACATTGCATACCAACGCTTGCCAACCTCTTCATTGATGGCACGCTTTTGGCAGATGTGTTCGGCACCGGTGATCTCTGATGTTTCGCCAAAGAACCCTGTTATGCCCTCGGGCAGAAGCTTGTCATACATGTTGCCGACAGTTGGACAGGAACTGAGACCCGTGGTTGTGTCAGACTCTCCACATTTCGTGGAGACCCAAAGCTCACTCACAGAACATTCCTCGCGCTGAAGCTCTGTAGCCCAGTGGACCATATCTTTTGCGGCCCGCGATGCCTTCATAATGGTGGTGAAATCCCCGTTTTGCTCAATCGAGAACTCTTCTACTGGCTTGCCTGTTTTGCGGATGCCATCGGCGATCACTTTCGTCCATTCTGGTTCAATCCCGATCACCACCACCCCAGCAACATTCGGATTGGCCCCTGTGCCGATCATGGTGCGGAAATGCAGATCGAGATCCGCGCCGAACTGGAGACGACCATAGGCATGGGGGATCGCCATGGTGCCTTTGACATTGTTGGCCACCGCTTCGCAGGCCGCGTTCGAGATATCGTCAACCGGCAGGATGACAACATGATTGCGCACACCGACGCGGCCATTTTCACGCCGAAACCCTTTGAACGTCATATTTGAATATTTGGACATCTTACCTTACCACCGTTTTGTTTTGACATTATGCGTATGAACGTGTTCGCCCTTTTTGAAAGGGGCGACCACTTTACCGATATCTTCACCATATTTGATCACGGTCTCGCCCACGTCCATGTCCCTGAGCGCGACCTTATGGCCAATCGGTATGTCGTGACTGGTGGTCAGACGAAAATCTGAATTGTCGTGTGTGACAACACACAGCATATCGGTGCCTGCTGTCAGGCCCTCTACAACGACGACGCCGACATTGTCTTCATGATCATGCACCAGCAAGTGCGGGGTCTCAGCCATTTTATATCTCCCATATTGACCTGAGTCTGCATTCTTGTATCTTATACATAAATAAAGAAGCAAGGGAATTCTGATGCCTTTATATCAGGATGTGGAAGCGGAAATTGTGGCGCGCATTTCCCAAGGCATTTGGCATCCGGGTACGCGGCTGCCGAACGAATTTGCACTGGCCGATGAATTTGGCGTCAGCCAAGGGACGATGCGTAAGGCCCTTGGCAGACTGGAAGAGCGCGGTTTGGTTACCCGCCGACCGCGTCATGGGACAGTGGTTGCAGAACAAACCGATGAGAAGGCGCTTTTTGCCTTCTTTCGCTTGAGAGGGACAGATGGGACAAGCCTGACACCTGAACCAGGGACAGAGCGTATCGTCCAACGCGAAGTGCGGGAAGATGAAACAATCCTTGAAGGCAGACATTTATGGGAAATCACCCGTGTGCGTTTGCACCAGGGCACGCCATTCAGCCACGAGACAATTCTGCTTCCACAAAATCGCTGCCCAAACCTTGATAAGTATGCACCCTTCCCAAATTCCTTGTATCCTTTTTTGGAACAAACCTATCGTGTCTCTATCGATAGGATCGAAGAAGCCCTGACTGCCGTGATGGCAAAAGCGCCTGTTTCAACGGCGCTTCATATATCAGACGGCCTGCCGCTTTTGCGCGTAAAACGCCAAACTTATGATTTGAATGGCACGTGCATAGAGTTGCGTGACAGTTTCTACCTGTCAGACAACCGCCATTATTCTGTGACCCTCATGCGTTAGAAAACAGTCTTCGGTCATGCCAAACGTGTGATAGCATGCATTCACACGTTGTCGTTGTCATAAACACGTGTGGATAAAGAAGATCGGTTGAGGACGTTGATGATATCTGTATGCGCCAATATTGACGTACGTATTTCTGACACGGCCTTTAGGATCTCAGCCTGTGCTGTTGTGCCCAAATGCGTCACCAAAATCACAACATCGGCATGATGGAGCAAAGACCGTGTATCAACCACGGGAAGAATTGGTGGCGTATCAAGAATCACAAGCTCAAAATCGGTGCGCGCTTTATGCAAAAAACTTGCAAAACTTTCTGACGACAAAAACATATCGGGCGGAACCATAGAACGCTTTGTCCCATGCACGACGCTCAGCGAGGTCAGAGGATCTTGATAGATGAAAGAGGGGGGCGTTGTGGGCATCGGGGCTCTGTCAGTTGTCAGACACTCCACAAAGTCCAGCGCAGGCGTTTGACCCAAAAGCCTTGGCAAGGTAGGCTTACGTAAATCTGCATCAATCAATACGGTTTCTCGATCAGCAAGCGAAAATGTACGCGCAAGGGAAAGTGCTGTCGTGGACTTCCCTTCACCGGAAACCGCCGAGGTGACCAAAATGACAGGTGCAAGCGACCCACGTGCAAGACTTTTTGAATAGACCGCACGATCCACAGAAATTCTAAGAAGGCGGAAAGCTTCTGAATATTCAGAAAATGGTGCGCTGACGACGATATCTGAATTGGAGGTCTGACCAGGCTGAACATGACACTGTGGTATCGACGCTGCGACCGGGGAGTGGATAATGCTTGCCAACTCTCTTTCGGATGTCACACCGCCAATGAAATACTCATTGAGAGACGCAGCGCCGACACCAACCACCAAGGAGAGAACAAACGCTATGCTCAAAACAAACGTGGGTTTTGGAAAATGTGGCATATGGGGTGGAAGAGCGGCTGAGACGATGTAACTATCGGCCACTTGAACTGCAGCTTGTGCTTCAAGGTCTGAAAGCCTTGCAAGCGCGGTTTGGTATTGAACCCGTGCCAGTTCAGCATTTTTTTGCAGCGCAAAAACCTCTGCCAAAACCTCAGGGGTCAGATCCGCTTGCGTATATGCCATTCGCATTTGCTGGCGTTCATGTGCAATATCGCGATCAAGCCTCTCGACTCTTTTTTCTAAAGCGTTCATTTGAAGCATCGCGCGATCTTCAAGTTCTTGATCTATCTCTTGTAGAGCGCTGCGTAAGTCTGTTGTATTGGACACGTTTTGCGGAACATTGGCTAAGGCCTGGGCGAGCCTCTCTTGCTCAAGGGCCAAAGCCTCTAGGGACTGATCTGCAAGAGTTTGAGAAAGTGTTTTCCAATCCCGGTTTACCAAGGCCGCCTCCGCAAGATCGGCCTTTAGATCTAAACCTTGTCGACTGTTTTGAATCGTTGTCAAACGGTCTTTCAACATGCGCAAGGTGTTTTGAGAATCCGTTTGTGTTGTGAAACTTCCGACACTGTTGAGAAGATATTGATCGATACGCTCCTCTGACACAGCTAATTCCGTTTGCACCGTGGCTGCATGCTTACTTAGGATATCCCGTGCCAGAATAGACGCATCTATCTTAGCTGCGACTTGTTCAGAGACATAGGTTTTCGCATAAAGATTGGCCAGATCAGCGGCACGCTGGGGATCTTTAGCCGTTACCGCCAGCGCAATCACATAAGTTAGACCGCGTCTGCGCACATCACGCGCCTCCAACACACGCGAGACAGTTTCTTGCAGCAAGCGGTCCCCATTGGACGGTATCTGAAATGGCAAACCCAACGCTTGACGCAACTTTGCGTATGTTGACAAGCGCGGCCCAAACTCAGGGTCTAGGACAAGCTGTCCTGCATTCACAACGGCAAGAGCCATTTCAGCGGAGCGTAAAATTTCAACCTCACTTTCGACGCGCGCACTGAGCGTTGCAGTGGTGGGCTGTATCTGTTGTTCGGGCGTTAGGATATTCTGTTCAACGGGTGCAACGCGGATCAACGCTTCAGCGCGGTAAAGAGGCGTCATGGTTGTCAAAAAAACGAATACGACACCGACACCGATGACCAAGGTAAATCCAATAAACTGCTTTTGACGATTGATCAAACTCAGAAAGTCTCTTAAATCAAAATTCCGCTGCTTGCTTGGTAAACTCAGTGTAGGAATATACTCTGTCATTGCCTTTCTTGTGCCCCTTTATGGTATCGTAACGCAGCCCCAACAATGGCAAGCAAAAGAAACGTGTTTGCTGGAATTTCTAAGGAAAAATCCAAACTGCTGTGGAGTGCGCCCAAGATAAGTGTGCTCAGGGCCGCTACAGACAGTGTGCGGGTTGGCGTGTTCTGTTTGCTCAAAGCGCTTATCAGTTCTTTGAAAACAATCGCCCCTAACAAGATAGGTACAGAGCCAACGATAAGCCCAAGCTCAACCCAGTGCGTTAGATATGTGGAGTGCGCGCGATCCCAGATAAAAGCTCCTGTCAAAGGGGCACTGTGCACAAGTTCAAAAGCGAGGCGAAAGCAATCAAACCCAAACCCCGTCCAGGGACGCGTCGCGATCAGTTCAAACGTTTGGGAATACGCCTCAAATCTGATTTCAAAACCGCTCTGGATAAAGACAAGCCTTTCTGTGACATTTGCCTCCATAGCAATGAGACCAGCGAGTAGTGTCATAATACCAAGCGGAGGAATAAACCAAAATATCGCATTCTTACGCAGGAGGGCCACCGTTAGACCTGCGCTAAACAGGCTAATGGTCAATCCCAAGCGTGATTGTGTTTTAACAAGGGCCGTCAAAATGATAATAAGCCCTAACAAAACAATTAAAATCTCAAAATACTGCCGTGGATAACCGAAACAACGCTGATTTAATCTGTTCGATTTCTGCAACATCAAAACAAGACCAAGACAAAGGCCTATGCCTAAATATGTGGCGAAGGCATTTCGCCCAACAAAACCACCGGTCAGAGACAGTTTGATTTCTGAAAACCCTTCGCCGTTCAATGTATACGTATGGATGAGAAGTGCGCAGATCCCATGCACCACGATACCCCAGTAAAGCATCCATAAAAACCGCAGTGCCGTCTCACGCGTTTTCATTGCTGATATCACCAGAGCAAAAAACACAATATAAAGAAACCATCGCAGACTTGCGACCATACTTGCAGATGGCAACAGGCTGATGCGACTTGGACTTATGTCTGCCTCTACCGGCAACCTCACAAATGACATCACCGCTTGTGGCATCGTTAAAACTTGTAGCAAAGCGAAAGCGGGAATAATAAGCGAAAGCCAGAACAAACTCTGCAGTATTGGACTTAGTTTCAAAGCACCCGGTTCACGGAATTTCACCCAGGCGAAAACCGCAATGACAAGTCCCCAGTTCAACCATAAAAAAGGTGCATTGAGACCACGTGGCAAAGCCGCCAGAAAAACACTCAGTGCCAATAGACTTGGTAGGTCGGGCACGCATCTTGCAATTTGCATGAAAGAGAATCGTTTCGCGTGAACAGACCTCACGTGTTTGGCCCAGTATCATGTATCGCGCTTAGAAAGCGCTTTTTCTCACCATCGGGCAAGTCTTCAACAATCGTACGAAGCAAATTTCTGTTTTGCGCAGAAGCTGACCTATAGCGTTTCGCGAGACGTAGCGCATCTTGATGACCGGCACGGAGCATCCGAGAAAGCTCTTTTTTCAACAGGTCATCAAGAACGACATCAAGGTTATCGACAAGCCTCAGCGCAAGATCGATACGCCGGGCTGCCATCCATGTCAGTTCACCACCCAAGTTTTCTGAGCGTTGTAAGGCGGCCATGATAATTTCAGGCTTTTCTTGTCTCTGAGACAGGATTTCTGCACGCAAAAGATGTGCAAGAGACATACTTGGCGCCTGTCTTAATGTTTTGTCTGCGGCGCTTAGGCAGTCATTTTGCAAGGATGTGCGAAGTGTTTGCGGCATAAGCAGAGCACTGACGCTCATAAGGCTTTGGTCACAGGCAATAAGAACCGCGTAATGTGTTTCCACGGAATTCAGAAGCGGAATAGGATGTTTGTCTATATAACGCTCAAGTTTGCCTGCTTGTTTGAATTTGTTGGCATGGTACTCTGTCCAAATAAGCCAAGGGGCAAACAGCATATAGCTGAGTGTCAAAGCCAATAACGTGTAACGCAGCCGCTTCATTGTTTACCTCTCAGATGTCCGTTGATCAAGCCCGTGTGCATTAACCATACGTTTGTACAATGAATGTTAAGCGGGGTTGTCCTTAGGAAAAGGTAAACAAAAATGAGAAAATTAACCCTTAAACTCGTGGCTTTCATTTGTCTGGCAACGACCCCCACGCATGCAGCGCTCAGCCCAGAGCGTTATTCCACATTGTTGACCCAATTACGTGCAATTTGTTCAGGTGGATCGAAAACATGCTCAGATGCAATTCAAGCAGCGGCAGAGATGATAATTGCAAACCGCAGCGTAAGCTCATCCGCGATCACAGATGGACAGCTGGGGGGTCTTGTGAGTCTCATGATCGAAGTCAGCCAAACCCTTACACCTGATATAACAGCAGAGCTTGCAGATGTTCTGGTATCAACCATCGTGCCTGAGATTGAAGATGCCATTGCCGCTGAAGCCGCTTTGACAATTTCAACATCCCTAGAGAATGGCGTGCCCCTGCAGGATGACGTTGTCGCTGAACTCAGCAGCCCAAACTGATCGTCACGAGCAGGCAGGCACACCGATCTCGATCAATTCTGTGCCTGAGACATACTGAACCTCATCCGCCTCAAGATATTGGCCCGTTGTCAGATACCAGTCCCGCAACGGCTTGGGATAATGTAGGGCCAGAAGGTGCGCATACACGCTATCCACCTGCGGTTTGCCCCCAATATGTGGGCCGTGAAATCCAAGGCGGGAGTGCGGGGCCACACATGTTTGTGGCAACCCCAGATACATCGTGCAGGCCGACAGACAGGTTCCCAAAATCTGCACAACTGTCCCAGACATACGCAATTCGTTGAGTGCTTGATATCGCATCGATACGCTGCCACCGTTATCATTCCGCACAATTAAGGGGGCATGCGCCTGCAAAGCGCCCCCCATGCTCAAAATGCAAAGCATAATCCCAACGTAAAGCCGCAAAGCCCCAGCCATATCAAATCCCACTCCATGATGAGCGATAAGCTGTAGCTATTGCATGCGGGTCTGGCACAAACGTGGCTCAAAAGAGGAACGTTTGTGCCAAAAGGATTAGATGCAACCTAAATTTGAGACGAATTTACCTCAACATCTAAACCAATTGGACAGCTGACCCCTGTCCCACCAATCCCACAATATCCGTTGGGGTTTTTCGCCAGATATTGCTGATGATAGTCCTCTGCGGGATAAAAAGCCGGGGCGGGGCGGATTTCTGTTGTGATCGCCCCCAAACCAGCGCC
Organism: uncultured Thalassobacter sp.; assembly: GCA_963922715.1. Classification (GTDB taxonomy): domain Bacteria; phylum Pseudomonadota; class Alphaproteobacteria; order Rhodobacterales; family Rhodobacteraceae; genus CAWUJT01. Next base: position 501 of record CAWUJT010000038.1, on the reverse strand, counting down.
TTGCAAAGAGCGTTGATAGGCCTTTTTACTGGTCTCGGCAGCTTCTGCTTGTGCGGCTGAGCTGGTATAAATGCCCGAACGATACTGCGTGCCAACATCATTGCCTTGGCGCATGCCTTGGGTTGGGTCGTGTCCTTCCCAGAACACACGCAGAAGCGCGTCATAACTGATCTGCTTAGGGTCATAGATCACACGCACAACCTCATTATGTCCTGTCCGACCAGAGCAGACCTCGTCATACGTTGGATTGGGGGTGTGTCCCCCGGCGTAGCCCACTTGGGTTGTCCAAACGCCTTCCAAACCCCACAACATCCGCTCCACGCCCCAAAAACACCCCATGCCGAAAATAGCTTCTTCAAATCCCGCGGGGATGTCTTGTGTCAAGGCACGACCAGTGACGAAGTGCTCTGTGGCTGTTGGGATGGGCATACTACGCCCTGGTAAAGCCGTCTCTGCATCAACCATCTCTGTCTTCTTCTTTTGGAATAGATACATCTCAAT
>CAWUJT010000037.1:0-19356 GCA_963922715.1 uncultured Thalassobacter sp. | reverse complement strand
GGGTTGTGGTGAAGAAAAGCGACACCGCGATCATATGTGCGGGGTTGTAATGGAAATTGCCGTAGGCATAACCCACGTTGTTGACCCAATCAAGGTGGCTCCAGATACCATAGGGAAAGCCATGCCCCCAGGCACCCATCAAGATGGGCCGGATCACATTCAAGGTGAAATAAGCCGCAATCGCCGCGCCAAAAGCAAAGGGCACATGCAGCCCCATGCCCAACTTGCGGGCGATTTCAACTTCCCTTAACGCCCAAGACACGAAAGCGGCCAGCGCACAGATCGTGATGATCTGCCACAGGCCCCCTTCTGCCAAGGGTGCCATGGCCAGGCCCACCTCCAGCTCGGGCGGCTCAATCGAGATGAGCCAAGGGTTCCAAGTATCGCCCAAGGCGGCCCCGTAAAAGATCAGGACAGTGCCTAAAAGCGCGAAAAAGGCGGTGGTGACCCCGAAGAAGCCGACGTAAAACGGCCCCACCCAAAAGTCGAACAGATCGCCGCCAATGAGCGTCCCTCCTCGGACGCGGTACTTTCTCTCAAAACTGAGCAAAGCCATGTTGGTCTCCGCGTTTCAATGGCGGCGCGCGCCCCGGTCGCGGGCTGTGCCGTCTTAAGTTCATGTTGCGTCTGGTTTGTTGCGGGCGAAAGTTTTGGCCGCCGCCCACAACCATTTTGCAATTGGTCTTATCCGCCGAAAGCGAGAGTGAACCAATTTGTAGCTGGATTGCTGAGCAGAACGAGGTGAATCATCGCTGCCAGCAAAAACAGGAAGACGCCCTGAGCCACGAAAACGCGGCGTGGGTCGAAAACGAGCCAGATCTTATAAAACTGTTGCATTTTCTACGCCCCTTACCAGCTAAACCACGGCAGTTTGATGTAGGTCAGCACATGTGCCACAACGGCAACAGCTACAAAGAGCCACATACCCTTCAGATACACTTCATGCAGTTCCTGCGCCTGCTCATCGGTCAGTCCTGTGAAGGACAATTTATCAGCCATGGAAATCTCCATCAGTTGACTGACGCCGCATACCCTGCGGCCGGGCCCCGGGCGGGCTCATTCCCGCACCGGCTCTTTCACCCTAGGGAAGGGCGAAACGCATCTCGGCCAATCAGACCGAAAAAATCAGCGACGTGATCGTCCGCGCCTCTCCGGCGGCGCGCCGCAGAATGCCGCGTTCGACGCCTGCTTTGTGAGAGCGGATCAAATCCCAGACAAAGCCCAAAGCGGCAAAGGGGATCGCAGCTGCGAAAATCACGAAAAAATAGAACCGATATTCCGTATTCGGCGTGCGAATATGGCCGGCCAGGGGGGCGTTTGTTGTCTGGTCAGACATGGGTGGCCTCCTTTTCCTCTGTGTTGAAGTCTTTTGGCGCAAGGGCTGCGATGGTTTCGCGCAGCACACGCTCGGCGCCGCTTTGCAAAGCGGCGGTTTCGGCGGCATCCCTAAGGGCTTTGGCCGCGGAAATCCGGGTGAGAACCGGGTGGCTCTCGACAATCTTGTCAAGCAAAGCCTGGGCATCCACGTCCCAAGGAAAATCACGCTTGAGTGTCGCGGGTGTGGCCTGTGCAGCATCCATTTCAGACCCCAGCGGCAGAATATGAAACAGCGCATCAAACAGGCCGTTGCACACCTCTTGCAGCACATATGTCGCGCCTGCGTATCCCATGAAAGGCGTTCCCGTGGCACGCCGGATCGCAGCGCCTGGGAAGGACGCGGGAATAAAGGCGGGCTTTGGGCCAAAGCCCTGGGCCATCTCCGCCAGATACATCTTCTCGTTGATTGAGCCAAACACCACCAGCGGGCGCTTGGTGTGGATCATCGCGCGAACGTTGTCATTGTCTGTTTTCTGCCCCGCAACGCGCGCCGTCGCAAGGGCGCAAGGCAATCCAAGATCGGTCTCTAGGAAATGCCGCAAACCGCGGGTGTAGGTCTCATTGGCCACAACGGCAAAGCTGGCCGTGGCAAAGAAGTCTTGGGTCACCGACCGCCAAAGGTCCCAAAGCGGTTTCAGCGTAGAATGCTTTTCGCGGGTGATGAACGGCTCTGGGTCAAGGTCCAACAGCGCCCCCAGCTTGCGCAAAAAGGCCGTGGTGCTCTCCACACCAATGGGTGCTTGCAGGTAGGGTTTGCCCAGCACCTCGGCAAGGCCGCGACCAAATTCGCGATACATGACGATATTGACATCGGCGTTCACCAGATTGCGCATCTCCGCCAGATGAGCACCGAGAGGCATCACCATATTCACCTCAGCGCCGATTCCCTCCACAAGGCGGCGGATCTCGGCCAGATCAGAGGGCATGTTGAAAGTGCCATACATCGGGCCCAGAATGTTGACACGCGGCTTCGCATCCTGAGCGCGCTTCGCCTCAGGCGGCATACGGCCTTTGGTCTGGCCCCATTCGGTAAACAGCCACGTCATCGCGCGGTCCGCCGCCTGCCATTGATCCTCATCAATGGTGCGGGGCAAAAAGCGTTGGATATTGGTTCCCTGCGGCGTGACACCGCCGCCGATCATCTCGGCAATGGAGCCGGTCACCACAACCGCTGGAAGTGCCGGGTCGAGCGTTTTCCACGCCCGCTTCATCGCGCCTTCTGTCCCATCACGGCCAAGCTCTTCCTCGCCCAGACCCGTGGTGACAATCGGCAGCTCGTGCGGGGGCAAAGCATCGGTGTAGTGCAAAACACTCGTCACCGGCAGGTTTTCACAGCCCACCGGCCCATCAATCACCACCTGCAAACCTTTGACGGCGCAGAAGGCATAAACAGCCCCCCAGTAGCCTCCGGCGCGATCATGATCCTGGATCAACATCACACCATCTCCGCCGCTTTGGCCGCGCGCGCGGCTTTGTCCAGTTTCTTCTGGTGCTGCGCCCGGAAGTCAGGGCGCAGATTGGGATCGCCCTCCCAAACGCCAGCGGTATCGCCTTCTCCGACGCCCTCAAAGAACGCCTTCATCTGATCCATGCGGTCTTTGTTGGCAATCGCGGCATTGACAACTTGCGCAAGCGATCCCGCCCCCGCAGGCCCCATCAAGGGGCGTGCCGAAATCAGATTGGTGAAATAAAGCCCCGGAATACCACGTTCTTTTGCCTTCTGCACCACAGGCGTTGTGCCAATGGCCAAGTCAGGTTGGATCGCCTCCATCGCGGCGCAATCATCCTCTAGGCTGGCGCGGAATTTCACGGTGACGCCTTTGGCCTCCAGCCACTCTTGGTCAACTCTCGAGAATGGTGTGCGCGGGCAGGCTGTGCCGACATAGGGCACCTCGGCCCCGCTTTCGATCAACAGCCGCGCCACCAGAAGTTCAGAGCCTTCATAGCCCGACAGCGTGACTGTACCTGTGATCGGCGTGGCCGCCAAAGCGCCTTTGATGGCTGGCAAAATTGCGTTTTGTGCGCCGACAATCCGTTTAGCGGGAAGCCCAAAAGCCTCCCCAATCGCCGTCAGCCAAGCGGCTGTGCCGTCATAGCCCACAGGCGCAGACCCGATCACTGACCGTCCTGCAGCCTCGAATTCACGAATGGTGGCCGTATAAAAAGGGTGGACAGCCGCCACGACGGAACTATCTAAAGCTGTATAGTGCTCGCGCCACTCTCGACAGGGAACGACCGGACCTGCCGCCAGACCGAGCGGCGCGAGCATCCCTCCGATACCGAGAGGGTCCGCAGGGAACATTTCACCCAACAACGCAACAGTTGGGCGATCAGACTGACCTGAGGCTGGGGCTTGAACAGGTCCAGCCTCAACTTCTTTACGGGCATAACTGAGCATAGCAGCAGCCAAGATATCCTTGGCTTCGGCATGTGTGGGCACACCAAAACCTGGCACATCAATACCAATGACCCGCACACCATTGATCTCATTCGGTAAAAGCCGCAGCGGCACACCAGAGGCTGTTGGCACGCACAGGTTGGTGACGACAATGGCATCATACCGCTCTGGATCCGCCATCTCATGCACGCTGTCGCGGATGTCCTCAAACAGTTTGCCTGTGACCAATGTCTCTGAGTTGAAGGGGACGTAGCCAACAGAGCGCCGCGCGCCGTAGAAATGACTGACGAAACTCAGGCCGTAGACACAGCAGGCAGATCCCGACAAAATCGTGCCAACGCGCCGCATTCGCAAGCCCACCCGCAATGATCCAAACGCGGGACACATGCTTTGGGGCTTGTCATGGGGCCCTTGCGGATAATCTTGGGCATAGCGCTCCAAAAGCTCCGACTGACCGGCAGATTTCGCGGCCTGTTCCATCTGACCTTTGGGCGCATGGCAACCGATGCTATCCGGAGTAAGCTCAGACATTGTCGTAAATCACCTCTAGACTTTTCTTGGGCTTGGCACCTTTGCCGCGCATGTCAGCATCGGTTGCCGGTTGCAAAACAACACCCGCGCCGGTGTCCGAGCCATCAAAGAGTTCCAACAATTCATCTTGCGTGAGAGGCGTCGGGCGCACCGGCGGGGCGTCGGCCACCTGCAGACCCAGCTCAGCAAAGAGCGGACCCCAAGGGCCGGACATCGTGCCAACGATTTGATAGTTGGCGGATTTCTTGCGCAGGTCGTCATCCTGTGGAATAGCGGAAAGGACGGGAATGTTCACGGCTTTGGCAAAGGCTTGCGCCTCACCCGAGCCATCGTCTTTGTTCACCACCAGACCAGCCACACCGACATTGCCACCAAGTTTACGGAAGTATTCCACGGCAGAGCAGACGTTGTTGGCCACATAGAGGCTTTGCAGGTCGTTTGATCCCACAATGATCACTTTTTGCGCCATGTCACGGGCAATCGGCAACCCAAAGCCGCCACAGACAACATCGCCAAGGAAATCGAGCAAGACATAATCGAAATCCCAGTCGTGAAAGCCAAGCTTCTCGAGCAACTCAAACCCATGGATGATGCCGCGCCCACCACAGCCACGGCCCACTTCCGGCCCGCCCAGCTCCATGGCAAACACCCCGCCGCGCTTAAAGCAGACATCGCCGATTTGCACCTCTTCCCCTGCCAGCTTCTTTTTGGTCGAGGTCTCAATAATCGTCGGGCACGCTTTGCCACCAAACAGCAGGCTGGTGGTGTCGGATTTCGGATCACAACCGATCAGCAACACACGCTTGCCCTGCTCGGCCATCATGTGGCTGAGGTTGGCCAGCGTGAAGCTTTTGCCGATGCCCCCTTTGCCGTAGATCGCAATGATCTGTGTCTTTTTCTTCGGCGGCTCGGTTACGATATCGGCCAAATCCTGATCTGCTTCGTCGCGCAGGCGGCCCCTGAAGTCGGTGAGATTTGGGATGTCTAGCGTCATGGCGCCCTCCAATCAAGGATCATTTTCAAACAGTCGGGATCGGCAAAAGCCGTCTCATACGCTTGCGCGGCCGCATTGGGCGTGGCGCGGTGCGTGATCAAACCGTCCAGACTGAGTTTGTCACTTTCAATCAAATCACGCGTGGCGTGCATATCCGCTGGGGTCCATTCTGCCGCCACGCGGATGCGCGCCTCCCGCATGAAGGCCGGGGGGAAGGCAAAGCTAAGGGGAGCGGGGTAAAACCCAGCAAGCACCACCTCTCCGCCCCGGACCAACCTTGCAATCAAGTTATTGAGAAACGCCCCATTGCCAGAGGCATCCAAGATAATAGAATAATCGCGGGCCTCATCAGCATCGGGATGAAGAACGTCATACCCTTGCGCGCCACCCGTTCTTTCGGGCGCAATCTCCCAAACTTTGGGCTGATGCCCGTAGGCAAGACAAATGCGCGCCAGCAAACGCCCGAACACACCATGCCCAACAATCAAATCTGGTAACTCAGCATGGGACCCAAACAAAGCATGAAAGGCCGTGGCCGCCAGCGCGAGAAGCGCCCCTTCGGCCCCAAGACTTGGATCAACCTTCACGGCACGATCTTGTGAGGTGACCAGCCTGCTGGCAGCCCCGCCGAAAAGACCGCGCACAGGGCCATAGCATGCGGCGCCAGGCACAAAGACGCGGGTGCCTGGTTTGAAATCAGCTTCCAAGCCAGCATCCACAACTTCACCGACAGCTTCATAACCCGGCACAAGCGGATACCCCATACCTGGAAAGGGCGGCATATCCCCCGACCAAAAAAGCTTTTCTGTTCCTGTAGAGATGCCCGAATGATGAATGTCGACAACAATATCCCGTGGCCCCGGCGTAGTGAGGGCAAGGTCTTCCACGCTCACTTCGCGTGGATCGGTTATGATGACGGCTCTTGCGAGCATGTCCCCCCCTTTGCAAGTCGCACAAAGACTCACACAATGGCAGATGATTTAACTGTCAGAATAAAGTTACACAAATTATTGTCAACTAAAACTGACATTTTATCTTTCCATTGATTATACGGGTCGTTTTGCGCTTAGGACGTGCGTCACAAATGGGCGCGATGTTCCATGGTCAGTGATTTTCTCAAACCCGCAGGAGCGAAGAAGTGCGATGATATCGCTTGGCTTTCTGGACTTCCCCGTCTGCATCGCCCGACAATAAAACGCGAAATAAACATCCCCGCTCTTGGTGGGCTTTGCCGCGCCCCGCATCGGTTCTGAGATAATCAAAGTGCCGTTGGGCGGCAGAGTGTCGTAAATCTTGCCGAGTAAAGCCCGCACAGTGTCGTCCGCATGATCGTACAACACACGAATAAGAGAGATCGTATCCGCCCCCAAAGGCAGCGAGTCATCGCGAAAACTGCCCGGCGTTATGCGCACGCGCGGCTGCAAACCAACCCGGTCGAAGCGCTCTGTCGCTGGGTCCACAACGTTGGGTAAATCAAAAAGCTGAAGGTCCATATGCGTGTATTTTGTCCCGACAGCTTCCAAAAATGCGCCGGTGCCCCCGCCAATATCCAGCACATGACGTGTTGCGGACAGATCAATCCGGGCCAAAGTTTCCTCGGCCACCAAAACCTGGCTTTCCGCCATCAATTTTGAGTATCTTCGCGCGGCCACAGGATCTTCGGCCTGGGCGGCCCCAAACACATAGGGCCAAAATTGAGAGAGCTCAGTTTGCGCTGCACCAAGCATAGCCACAGGATTTTCCAAATCGCGATAAAAGGCGCGATGATGCAGCACCATCGCCTCAAGCCCCGGAACACCAAGAAAGGCCGCACCTAAACGGCCCGCCGCAAATCCGCCCCGTGTTTGCCGCAGAAGACCTAAGGCGCAGGCCGCCGTGCAAACTAGCCCTATATCCTCTTGGCTTAGATCTGTGCCATGTGCCAGGGCCTCTGACGGCAGCGGCCCTTCCTCAACCAATCTGTGCAAGATGCGCAACTCCACAACAGCCATAAGAATTTGCGAATACACAAACCCTGATACGAGATCGAAAAGCCGCTCTCCATCACGCCGCGCAAACCTACGCACCACAGGCAGACGCGCCGCCCAGGACTGAAACCGTCGTGATGCAATAAGTTGTGGCAACCACGGTTTCGGTTGCCTTCTGCCCGTTGTCTCAACCAGCGTCATTCAGCCGGTGTTTGTGTCGGCATCACAGGCGTGAGCCGCTCTGCCGTTTTGCGCACAAGGGCCGCCAACGCGGCCTCTCCCGGGCAGGAAGGGATGGACGCAATCGCCGCGGCCAGTATGTCGTCAAGCCGCTGCATTGCACCCTTTAGCCCAAAGGTACGCACCGCAGAAGGACGATCATGCCGCGCATCCTGGCCGTTGGGTTTGCCCATACTGTCCTCTGTCGCCAAAACGTCCAGCAGGTCATCGGCCACTTGAAATGCTTCGCCGATCCGGGCACCAAGATCCGTCCAAGGCTCTGGGTCTTGCCCCGCCGCGCGTGCCCCCATTCGAGTGGCTGCCGTAAACAGAGCCCCTGTTTTCGCGCGATGATAGGCGCTCAGGTCAATGTGCGGCTCTGTCTCCCAGGCCTGGCCGGCGCAAATGCCATGGGGCGCGCCGGTGAAATGGGCCAGCTCTGTGATCAAGGCCCCGGCGCAACAGGGATTGTGAGACACCTGGCGCGCCAGCGTCTCAAACGCCTGGACGATCAATGTGTCCCCCACAAGCAATGCAAGGCCTTCATCAAAGGCCACATGCACACTGGGCTTGCCACGGCGCATTGCGGCGCCATCAAAGCAGGGCATGTCATCATGGACGAGGCTGGCGCAATGGATCAACTCCAGCGCCGCCGCTGCAGCCTCCGATAGCGCTGGGCTCTTATCGCCACATGCCATCGACACCGAAAGCAAGATCGTGGGGCGTATGCGCGCACCACCAGGCTTGAGCGCATAATGCAAAGCATCGGACAGTTGGCGCGGCGCGCCTTTGGCTGTCGCCCGCGCTAGACTTGCATCTATTGCCGTTTCAATTCGCGTAAGGTGCGGCATAGAACCCCCGATATGTAAATAAAATCTGACACTAATTTGTCTTGCAGACTGGACAAATGTGCAACAGGAGTCAACTGTTATGACATGCGGAAAAAAATCCTTATTATTGGTGCGGGGATCGGCGGGCTTTCGGCCGCTATGCGGTTGAGCCGTATGGCGGATGTGACGGTGTTAGAAGCCCATGATGCACCGGGGGGAAAAATGCGCACCCTACCCTCCGATGCCGGGCCTGTCGACGCGGGGCCAACGGTGATGACGCTACGGCCCATTTTCGATGATTTGTTTGCAGCCGCAGGTGCTCAATTAGAAGAACAGGTCACGCTTACGGCGCTCGACTGTTTGGCACAGCACATCTGGCCCGATGGGTCACAGTTGATGCTTTACGCCGACCCAGACAAATCGGCAGAGGCTATGCGAGATTTTGCTGGACCAAAGGCTGCTGAGGACTTCAGAAGGTTTTGCATCCATACCCAAACGCTGTTTGATGCGTTTAGCCCAACCATTTTGGAAACCCCGTCTCCGAAACTCTGGCAACTGGTGAAAACGGTTATGCAAAACCCAAGGCTTTGGGCTGCCGCGCTGCCCAGCGTGAGCTTGGCCCAATCCTTAGCTTTGCGCTTCCGCGATCCGCGCCTTCGTCAGCTTTTTGGGCGATATGCCACCTATGTCGGCGGCTCCCCCTTCAACGCCCCTGCCGTGCTTGCCCTGATCTGGCAAGCGGAAGCAGCCGGGGTGTGGCGGGTGGCAGGCGGGATGCATACTCTTGCGCACGCCATGGCGCGTGTTGTTACCGACAACGGAGGGAACATACACTATTCATGTTTCGCGCGCGACATTGAAATACAGAATGGTCAGGCCTACGCCGTTCACACATCAACACAGCGTATAGTTGCCGATGCTGTCCTCTATGCGGGGGACCCGCGTGCTTTGTCATTGGGGTATCTGGGCGAAGGGCTTAAACAAGCTGTCCCACACAGTGGCGTGACACCGCGCAGCTTATCGGCTTTTGTCTGGGCTTTTGCGGCGAAACCTGAGGCGACCGTTCCGCTGTCCCAGCACAACGTCTTTTTTGGCGACAGCCAAAGTGATGAATTTTCCGCGTTGCGCAAGGGGAAGCGCCCCATAGAGGCCACGCTTTATGTCTGTGCCCAGGATCACAGCCAGGTGGCGCCCGATGCGGTGCAGCGGTTTGAAATCATTCTGAACGGCCCGCCACGCGCGGGACGCGCACCCAACACACAGGAGATGGCAGAATGCCACAGGGAAACATTCACAAGGCTGGCCAAGATGGGCCTGCGGTTCACGCCCGATCCAGGGCCACAGAGCCTGAGCACACCGGAGGTGTTCAACAACCTCTTTCCTGGATCGGAGGGATCCCTTTACGGGCGATCCCCGCACGGGATGCGGGCGACATTCCAAAGGCCCCAGGCGCGCAGCCGTATCCCCGGGCTTTATCTGGCGGGGGGCGGGGTGCATCCGGGCGCGGGCATTCCTATGGCGGCACTCTCCGGCAAGCATGCGGCCGCAGCGATCATGACGGACCTCGGTTTGACTTAGACGTTCCCCCGAACGGCTATGCTTGGTGGTACATTGATGGCATCAGCGCAGATGGCCGCCGTGCGTTGTCAATCATTGCGTTCATTGGTTCGGTGTTCTCGCCCTGGTATCGCTGGTCGGGCCGGCGGGATCCGGCCAATCATTGTTGTCTCAATGTGGCCACCTATGGGCCTGGGGGGCGATGGACCATGACAGATCGCGGACGCGCGGCCCTACGGCTGGCGCCCGAGACACTGGAGATTGGCCCGTCTTCTTTGCACTGGGATGGGCAAAAGCTGATCATCCGCTTTGATGAGCTGGCTTGGCCTCATGGCCATCGCTTGCGCGGGGAGGTTGTTCTAAGGCCGCATGCCCTGACAACCGTGGAAGCGCCACTCAAAGACGATGGCAGCCATGTATGGCGGCCCTTTGCCCCCAGCGCTGCAATTGAAGTGTCAATAGACCGTCCGGGCTGGCAATGGTCGGGCCATGGCTATTTCGATGCCAATTTTGGCACATCCGCCTTGGAAGATGATTTTCGGTCTTGGACCTGGGGGCGGTTTCCAACGCCAGACGGTGCTGTGACCTTTTACGATGCAGAGCGTCGGGATGGCTCCGGCCTCGCTCTCAGCGTGCACTTTGATAACGATGGCACAGTGCAAGAAATCCCAGGCCCACCTTTGACACCGCTGCCGCGCTCCCGCTGGCTTGTGGCCCGCGAAACACGGGCCGATCCTGGCACACAACCCAAGGTTTTGAAAAATCTTCTCGATGCGCCGTTTTATGTGCGTAGTATGGTGGAGACAATGATCGATGGTCACAAAAGCCTTGGCGTTCACGAAGCGCTCGATCTGGACCGTTTCGCCTCTCCGCTCATAAAACCAATGCTTGCTTGTAAAGTTCCGCGCCGCGCCCACTGGCTATTCCGATCAAAAACCTCCATAAAGATTGAGAAAGGAGATTAACATGAGCAGTTTTCCAGGATGGCACGGCACCACGATTTTGGCTGTGCGCAAAAACAACGAAATCGTTGTGGTGGGCGATGGACAGGTCTCCTTGGGGCAAACCGTGATCAAAGGTTCGGCGAAAAAAGTGCGCAAACTCAAAGCCGAGGGGCAAGAGGTTCTTGCTGGCTTTGCCGGTTCAACAGCCGATGCCTTCACTCTTCTTGAGCGACTTGAGAAGAAGCTAGAAAGCTTTTCGGGCTATCTTTCACGCGCGGCTATTGACCTGGCCAAAGACTGGCGCACCGACAAATACCTGCAAAAATTAGAGGCGATGTTGATTGTTTGCGATGCAAATGATCTATTTGTTATCACCGGAGCAGGTGACGTTCTGGAGCCCGAACATGATGTGGCGGCGATCGGCTCTGGCGGCAATTATGCTTTGGCGGCAGCGCGTGCCCTAATGGATAGCCCACTCGACGCAGAGGCTATTGCGCGCAAAGCGATGGCCATTGCTGCAGATATTTGTGTCTATACAAACAACCATCTGACCTTGGAACGGATCGCAAGTGAAGTTTGAGCGCGACGATTTGCGCGCGGCGGTGGCCGCAGGGATGATTACCGAAGCGCAAGCGGCCTCTGTCTTGGCGCTTGCGCAATCACGTGCAGGTGTGCGCCAAGCGATGCCCCCGCAGGAAGAACCATTTGAGCTGTTCAAGGGGTTTAATGAAATCTTCATCGTGGTGGGTCTGAGCATTCTTTACGCAGGTTGGACTGGAATTACGGGTTTTACGTCGCTGTTTCAAAATGATGCGACATTCACAACCTTTTTGGTTTTCACAACATTGGGTTTGGTGGGTATTGCGATTGCCGCAGGATATTTCACGCTCAAACGACGTATGGTGGCCCCCTCAATTGCCCTCAGTCTTATGTGGGCATTGTCTACCGCTCAACTTAGTTTCGGTTTGTTTAACCGCTTTGGCCTAGAGACACCCCTTGGAGTATCTTTCTCCGCCGGGTTTTGCGCTTTGATACTTTTGGGTTGGTATATCGCCTTTCGGATCCCCTTTTCCATTGCCCTGACGGCTTTGGGCGTTTTTGCCACTGTTGGCTCGGTTTTTGTTTTGCGCGGGGCTACTCTTGATAATCCTTTTGATATCTTTCTACTGACCAATGATGGGCCCTTTGCCTGGATCACCATTGTCCTGGGACTGATAGGATTTGCCATCGCAATGTCTTTTGACATGGGCGATCCCTATCGCGTCAGCCGCCGTTCAGCCTCTGGCTTTTGGCTGCATATCATTGCTGCACCGGCCATTGTGAACACCATCGCACTTACCATGTTCGAAGTCGACACGACTCTCTCTTATCTCACACTTGTGGCGTTTCTCCTGATCATCGCGGCGGTGGCGATCGTGATTGATCGCAGGTCATTTCTGGTGGCCGGCGTCGGTTATGTTGTGGCGTTGATTTTCACCGTAAGCGACCCAAACGGTATAGTTTGGATGATTTTTCTTTTAGGCGCTCTGCTGGTTTTTCTGGGCGCAAAATGGGAAGTCATCCGGCGGCGCTTGATGCAAAGCCTTCCGGCTTTTCCTGGCAAAGACCGGTTGCCACCTTATGGATTGGTCGAGGCCACAAAATGACAAACCTGGTCCCCCACGAAATTGTAACTGAGCTTGACCGCTTTATCATTGGTCAAATCCAAGCCAAACGTGCCGTTGCCGTGGCGCTGCGCAATCGCTGGCGGCGCAAACAGCTGGGTGATGATTTACGTGATGAGGTTTATCCCAAAAACATCCTGATGATTGGCCCCACCGGCGTTGGTAAGACGGAAATTTCCCGCAGATTGGCAAAGCTGGCGCGCGCGCCGTTTTTGAAAGTGGAGGCCACAAAATTCACCGAAGTCGGCTATGTGGGCCGTGACGTGGAACAAATTATCCGCGATCTGGTGGATGCAGCGCTGGTGCAAACCCGTGCGCAGATGCGCGACGCGGTTAAGACCAAGGCGTATCTGGCGGCGGAGGATCGGGTGATTGACGCCATTGCGGGTAAGGATGCACGTCAAAGCACACGAGAGGTCTTTCGTAAAAAGCTCAAAGCAGGTGAGTTGGATGATACGGAGATTGAGCTTGAGATTGCAGAGACCAAAAATCCCATGGCCTCTTTTGAGCTTCCAGGACAGCCAGGTATGGGCCAGATTATGGACCTCGGCCAACTCTTCGGCAAAGCCTTTCAATCCAAGGTGAAAAAGCGCATAACCGTTGCCGCCTCTTATGACATCTTGATTGAGGAAGAGGCAGACAAATTACTCGACGACGATCTGATCAAACGCACCGCTCTTACGAATGTTGAACAAAACGGCATTGTTTTTATCGATGAGATCGATAAGGTCTGCGCACGCGCAGATGCGCGCGGTGCCGATGTCAGCCGCGAGGGCGTGCAACGCGATCTCTTGCCCCTCATTGAAGGTACAACGGTCAGCACAAAATACGGATCGGTCAAAACCGACCACATTCTTTTCATTGCATCGGGTGCTTTTCATATTGCCAAACCTTCCGATCTTTTGCCGGAACTTCAGGGACGTTTGCCGATTAGGGTCGAACTGCAAGCACTGACGAAGAAGGATTTTGTCCGTATCCTGACAGAAACAGATAATGCCTTGACACGCCAATACAGTGCTTTAATGAAAACTGAGGATTTGAATGTCAGCTTCACCGATGATGGCATCACAGCGATTGCCGAAATCGCAGCCCAGGTTAATGAGAATGTTGAAAATATAGGGGCGCGTCGTCTTTATACCGTTCTTGAACGCGTATTTGAAGAGTTGAGCTTCACAGCCCCGGATCGCGCAGGCACAGATCTGAGCATAGATGCAGCATTTGTCGAGGCGCAGTTGGGTGATTTGGCCCGCTCAACCGATATCAGCCGCTACGTTTTGTGATAACTGCTCTGGTTTTTTCCAACATCGCGGCTTCCAGACATCCAACGATTAAGAGACGTTTTATTTTGAGGGCGCAGGCGTGATGCGATTTGTTCTTGAAAACGCAAGGTGGCTTGGAGCGGGCGCACTTTTGGCCTTTTGTTCAAGCTTTGGGCAGACTTTTTTTATCTCGATTTTCGCAAATGATATCCGGGGGGCATTTTCCCTCACCCATGGCGAGTGGGGACTGATATATGGTGTTGGCACAGGGCTCTCGGCGCTTGCGATGGTCTGGGCGGGCGCGCTGAGCGATCATTTCCGTGTACGCAGTTTGGCTCTCTATACGCTGATCGGATTGGGAATCTCGGCACTGTTGATGGCGGTCACTCCCTTCGCTGGTCTCCTTTTTGTGACGATTTTCGCATTGCGACTGACTGGGCAGGGTATGCTGAGCCACATCTCGCGCGTGGCGATGGCACGCTGGTTTGTCGCCTCCCGCGGCAAGGCACTGGCCATTGCCACTCTTGGCTTTGCCGTCGGTGAAGCCTTCTTACCGATGCTTTTTGTCGCGCTCAAACCACTCTTGGGGTGGCGGCTGCTTTGGGTCTGTGCGGCCGCTGTGGCGCTTCTATCTCTCCCAATTCTTCTCAGCTTGCTGAAGGAAGAGCGCACACCGCAATCTTTTGCCAAAGAAACAGAGGCCACCGGCATGCAAGGGCGCCATTGGACCCGGCAAGAGACTGTAAGTCATCCATTGTTTTGGCTTCTGATGCCCACCCTGTTTGGTCTGGCCGCGCTAATTACGGCGCTGTTTTTTCATCAAATCCACCTGGCAGAGGTGAAAGGCTGGACCCATGCAGAGCTGACGCGCGTGTTTCCGATCTATACGGGCGTTGGCATTGCCGCGATGCTTATGACAGGGATCGTCATTGATCGCGTTGGCAGCGGCGTGTTCATCGCAGGATTTCAGCTGCCAATTGCCTTGGGATTTTGGATCCTGATGCACAGTGATAGCCTCACCCTTGGCAGCTTGGGGTTTGCGTGTATCGGATTGACACAAGGCATTGCGGCCACCCTGATCGGTGCGTTTTGGGCGGAATATTATGGCACGCGGCACATTGGCGCGATTAAAGCATTGGCCACGGCGATTATGGTTCTTGGCACAGCGGTTGGGCCGTGGGTGACAGGATATGCCATAGATCTTGGGGTGAATATCTCTCAGCAATTCATCTGGTTCGGGGTTTATTTCCTGGGCTCTTTCGTCTTGGCAGCCCTTGGCCTGCGCTTAGCGCGCCCGTCTTAGATATACGTAATAAGCACCGCCGCCGCCATGGGTTTGGTGCGCTTGCGCGATTTGTAAAACCAGCGCCTTAAGCGGCGACTGAGAAAGCCACTGCGGCACCTGGTGACGTAAGACACCGGGGCGGATGGGGATGGGACCATCATCGACGTTCGATTTACCTTTCCCCGTGATGACAAGGATCAAACGCATTTTGTGCGCTGCGGCCTCTATCACAAACTGCGTCAGCCTGCGATGCGCATGGGCCAATGTCATCCCGTGCAAATCCAACACCGCCTCAGGACGCAACTTTCCACGTTTCATCTTGGTAAATAGTTTACGGTCCATGTGGTTAGGGGCCGCAGCAAGGTTATCTCCAATTGTCGGCGCAAAATGGTGCGGTGTTTGCTCAGGCTTTGCCAGCTCGCCAATGCTGAAATCCTTGAAGGAGCTTGCAGGCGGGGCATTTGGCGCGGTGGTGATATCCGCCGTGTTGGTTTGAGGGGGATCAAGGGGTGTAACCGTTTGCGCAACCTGCTCCCAAATCTTTTTGTCCTCATCGGTTAAAGCAGGCGGGGGCATCTCACTCTCATATATATCAAAATCTTACGGCATTTATTCGTCTGTTGCCACAAGCTTCCAGTTTGGATCGTCAGAGCCCATGACACGCGCAAACGTCCAAACGTCCCGTTGTTTCTTGATTTCTGTCGCATTGCCTTCGACGACTTGTCCGGTGCTGTCTTTTACAACGCTTGAGAGCTCACTCACAAAACGAAGGGTAATTTCCGCCTCTTGGGAGGAGCGATCAAAATGCGCATTGGAAATCGATGTCTCACGCACTCCAATAAATTCGGCTTCGATTTTAAGGCCGCGATCTTCTCGGTCACTGACCACATCGATAAAAGCCTGATACACATCCTCGGACAAAAACACCTTTATGCTGTCGAGATCGCCATGTTCAAATCCCATCAGGATCAACTCATAGGCGCCGCGTGCGCCGGATATAAATTCTGAAACAGAAAACCCCGGCTCGGCCATTTTCATCGCCGCGAAAGCACGGGCCGCAGGACTTCCATCTTCCACATGGTCAATGATGTCCCGATCTGGTCCCCCATCGATCACTTCGAAATTCCGCCGCACAGGTGAGCGATCACGGAATTGGTCCTCTTGCGTTTTTGTCGGTTCAAACCCATCGCGGGAGCCCAGAACGCTGCGCAGCCTGAGTATTAAAAACAGCGCAATACCTGCAAGAACCAAAAGTTGTGCCACGGCATTATCCATTCTTCAGATGTCCACATTTGCTTTGATTACTCTTGCACATAAGCAGACGTGTCTAGGGGTCAAGTCCAAGATTGTGCAATAGAAGCCTAGTTTTGGCAAGAAACTGTGTCAATTTGCCAATATATCTATAACTGATCCTCATAACCTTGCGGGGGCCAGGGGCGCGTGGCCTCGGCGTCGATCCAGTTTTGGACCCACAACGGCAACTCTGATTTCTCGGCAGGCAAACCCAAAGCCTGTGCAACCTCAGCCGTGGGAACAATCCCTTGGGGTCCCGTGACCGCGGACCGATAAAGCGCCTGGTTGCAGCACGCGCCATCCTTCCAGATCGATTGATCGAGGTAGAAGAACCGTGCATCAAACCCCAAAGCCCGCGACCGTATCTCGAACCGATCAAAGGGGCGAATTCGGCGCCGATAACGCACACTGACACCCGCAACCGTAAGCCCCCAACCGTTCTGGCGCAGAACCTTTACCAGCCCAACGCGCTGCGCCAAAGGAATACGACCCAAATCATAGAGCGTGAGTGTGCGGCCATTGTTCAGCTCCATCCATAAATCGATGTCCCACGGCCAGCACCGATGCTGACTGACATGCACACCCTTCCATGGCAGCGGGGGCGCATTGCGATGCGCCCAAATCTGCCAGCCCATACGAAGAAACGGATACATGAACCTGGAGATGACGTGCCTGACCCGGAACGTCAACCATGCCGTTGCGAAAGAGGGCAAGTGCGCCTAGGTAGATGGCAAAGACGAGGTTTAATCTATGCTTTCACTGTTTCAAATTCTTCTGATGCTACTGAGCATCGCAAAATTCATCATCATTGTGCAAATCGTGATGTCGTGGCTGATCAATTTTGAAGTGCTCAACCTGCGCCAACCGCTTGTTGCGCACATCTGGCAAGGTCTCACACGAATCACAGAGCCTGTTTATGCGCCCATTCGTAACGTCTTGCCGCAAACCGGCGGCATTGATTTCGCACCCTTGGTGGTTTTCCTAGGTATCCTGGCCGCTGAAATTGTCCTGCGCAACAATATCAGTTTCTTTTACTAAGGTCGGTTTGATCGCCGTTTCTGTGTCACACGGATCACAACCTGCCACGGAAATCGCGCTGTGCTCTATGACCTTACCCACAAAAATGGCCAGAACCAAAACGATGATCTTAAAATTTTGAAGAGACATTGGAACCCTCCTCATTCTCCTAGAGTAATTTATGACACAATAAGATGGGCAGCGGCAACTCACAGCAGCGTGAGGTCGCGCCATCTTACATCTTGGCGGCGGTGCCCCGCTCAGGCATAAGCGGATTATGACCGACGCCAGTACCCATGATGCCCAAGAGGACCCGCGCAACGCCACGATCTCGATCTGGGTCAATGGAACGCTAAAACCACGGGCAGAGGCGATGGTCTCAGTCTACGACAGTGGTTTCCTGCTGGGCGATGGCGTTTGGGAGGGTCTGCGGCTTTATAACGGCACGTGGGCTTTTGTTGACGAACATCTCGACCGGCTCTTTGACGCCGCCAAAGCGATTGATCTTGACATCGGCATGACACGCGCAAGCCTCACCCAGGCTTTGGAAGACACCCGCGCAGCCAATGGGATGGAGACAGACGCCCATGCACGGCTGATGGTCACCCGCGGGGTCAAGCGGTTGCCATTTCAACACCCGCGGCTATCTGTCAGCGGACCGACCGTTGTGATCATCATAGAGCACTCGCGCCCCAAACTGCCCCGCCCCATCCGGCTGGCCACCGTGCCGCATTTGCGCGGCCTGCCGATGACGCAAGACCCCAAACTCAACTCACACTCCAAACTGAATTGTATCCTGGCCTGTATCGCCGCCGAGAAGGCCGGCGCGGATGAGGCTTTGATGCTTGATGTCCATGGCTTTGTGAACACCACAAATGCCTGCAATTTCTTCATTGTCCGCAAGGGGGAGGTCTGGACCTCCACCGGGGATTACTGCATGAACGGGATCACCCGCCAAAAGGTTATCGAGATCTGTCGTGCCGAGGGCATTCCAGTTTTTGAGCGCAACTTCTCGCTGGTTGAATGCTATAGCGCTGAAGAGGCCTTTTTGACCGGCACTTTTGGGGCTCAAACACCTGTGGGTGAAATTGATGGCCGCAAGGTCGGCACCGGTCACATCGGCGCCGTCACACAACACATCCGGGAAGCCTATAAAAAACTGGTCCAGGCACAGCTCACATAGATATATATTTTATCGGACGGACCGGCAGCATTTTAATCTGTATCGTCTGAACCACTTTATCCAGGGTTCACAGCACGTTGCCATCACGATCGACTTCTTCGCCATCTGCATTGTAATATGTTGTTGTTGTGGGTTGCTCGCTCCCCTCGTCAAATTCTCTTACCGCTGTTCCGTTAGGTATGTCTTCGTGATCTGCGCTATAATAACTGGTCTTCGTTTGAGGATCTCCACTTTCATAGTAGGTCGTATAAGTATAATCGGTTGTACTATATGGATTATTATAAGTTTCAGTCCGATCTGTCAGAGTACCGTCGGCAGTATATGTGTCCTCATACATACTTCCTTCAGTTCCGTTGGTTGCATATGTCTCTGTATAGTAAACAAGCTCACCACTGCTGTCATAATATTCAGTCTTTGTCACATCACCAATGTGGGAACTAGAATGTGGATAAACAGATGTGGATTGGTTACCCCCCAATTCCCATGAGATCTCCATGCCGAGATTATTGGCACCCACTGCAACCTCGTTCATCACAATGACACCCAGCCCAATCAGCCCTGCACACAAAACAACATAGTCAACACTTACAGCACCGCTTTCATCTTTAACAAATTCTTTCATAATGAAACCCTTATGGTTTATAAGCACTTTCAAGCGTTTATTTACAACTATGTAACTTTAAATTTTACTATGTCTTTTTTTTGAAATTTTGTGTCTTTTTTTTGAAACTCTTTATTAATTCAAAGGTCTTATTGCTCTAGAGATATTTTTGTCTAGAAGAGTTCATCAGGATTTTTAGCTTTATTAAAAACCCTGTGGTTTTACTTTGATTTGGTT
>CAWUJT010000036.1:0-19439 GCA_963922715.1 uncultured Thalassobacter sp. | reverse complement strand
GGGGTGATTTTTGAAAGCCGCCCGAATGTGACCGCTGATGCCGGTGCGCTGTGCCTGAAGGCGGGCAATGCGGTGATTTTGCGCTGTGGCTCTGAAAGTTTGCACAGCTCGCAAGCGATCCATGCCTGTTTGGTGGCGGGCGTAACCGCTGCCGGGTTGCCGGAGGCCGCCATCCAACTGGTGCCCAGCCGTGACCGCGCCGCCGTGCAGGAAATGTTGACGATGACGGAGACAATCGATGTGATTGTCCCGCGCGGCGGCAAAGGACTTGTGAGGCTGGTGCAGAGCGAGGCGCGCGTGCCGGTTTTCGCCCATCTTGAAGGGATTGTGCATATTTATCTGGATCAATCCGCCGATCCCGCAACAGCGCGCAACGTTGTGCTGAACGCGAAAACCCGCCGCCCCGGGATTTGTGGGGCGGTGGAGTGCCTGTTGATCCATCAAGAGATTGCAGACACCCTTGGCGCAGAGGTGATCCAGGCTTTGATCGAAGCAGGGGTGGAGGTGCGCGCGGATGCGCGCCTGTCCACCATTCCCCGCACGCGCGCAGCGACAGAAGACGATTGGGGGCGCGAATATCTTGATAAGATCATTGCCGCAAAATCAGTGCCCGATCTTGCGGCGGCTGTAACCCATATCCAGACCTTTGGCTCAAACCACACCGATTGCATCATCACGGAGGATCCAAACGCGGTCGCGGCGTTTTTCAACACACTTGACAGTGCCATTTTGATGCACAATGCCTCCACCCAATTTGCTGATGGGGGCGAATTCGGCATGGGGGCGGAAATTGGCATTGCGACAGGTAAACTCCATGCCCGCGGTCCGGTTGGGGCTGCACAATTGACCAGTTTCAAATATCTCGTTCGCGGTTATGGGACTGTACGGCCATGACCGATCGCAAACCAACGCTGCCGCGCCGCAAAACCGGTTCCGATATGGGCTTTGGGCAAACGACGCCGCTCATATCTCCGCTTCATGCCTCTGTGGTCTATACCGTCCCTAATCCTGACGCGTTCGACGCGATTTACGATGACGAGGCAGCGGGCTTTATCTACGCGCGCGAGGGGCATCCCAATGCAACACGTCTGGCCAGCTTGATCGACGGCTTGGAAGGCGGGCAGGGGGGATTGATCCAAGGCTCTGGTATGGCGGCGATCAGTGCTGTGATGCTTGGCCTGTTGAAATCTGGGGATCATGTGATTGCCAGCGATCAGCTTTATGGCCGCTCTTTACGGCTTTTGAAACAGGATTTGCCGCGCTTTGGGATTGAAACAACCTTTGTGGATCCGACCCAGGTAGAGGCCTTTGCCGCCGCGCGGCGATCAGACACGAAACTTATTCTCGTTGAAGTGGTCTCCAACCCAACGCTGCGAGTGGCGGACATGGCAGGAATTCAAATGTTGTCCAAAACCCATGGCCTTTGTCTGGTCGTCGACAATACCTTCACCACGCCCTTAGGCTATCCGGCGTTTGCGGAAGGGGCCGATGTTGTCGTCCATTCGGTGACCAAACTTTTGTCCGGTCATTCCGATGTCACACTTGGCTATGTTTTGGCCCGTGATCCCAGTCACCGGACAGCGATTTATGACATCAGCGCGACCCTGGGACTGACGCCCAGTCCGTTTGACTGCTGGCTGGCAGAGCGGGGCCTATACAGTTTTGAGCTGCGTTACAAACGTGCCCAGGACAATGCCGCTTTGCTGGCGGAGGCACTTGCAGGTCACAGTGCCGTTGAAGCTGTGATTTATCCCGGGCGGCCGGATCATCCCGATTATGCCACTGCCAAACAGCTTTTACACCACGGTTTCGGCAATATGGTGTCTTTCCGTATCGCGGGCACACGCGCAGATGCGAATGTACTGACACAGGCTTTGTCGGAGATTGCTTTTGCACCAACGCTTGGGGATGTGTCCACAACGCTTTCGCATCCTTTGTCAAGTTCGCATCGCATGCTTTCGCCATCAGAACAAAATAAATACGGGATCACAGAGGGTTTTTTTCGCATCTCTGTGGGCATAGAAGAAATAGACAGCCTCATAGCGAGTTTTCTGACCGGACTGGACACGCTTTAGAGATGCATCGCATCACGCAGTAAAAGGGTAGAATATCGAAATTCCTGACAATTTTACCTGCATCGTGATATATTTGTTACATCATGATGCCATAAATCGTAATGGCTGAAGGTGTAGAGTGCGAGGATGTCAGAGAGGTTAAAGTTTATTAACGACGCTGATGAAAGCAGCCATTATTTTGAGGCGATACCATTTCCGATGTTGCTTATTGTTTCGGATGGGCGCATCGATTATGCCAACATTGCTGCCAAAACACTGTTTGGCGCATGGGTACGTGGCCGATCATATATCTCTATTCTCAGACAGCCTGAAATATTAAACAGCATCGATCACGTCCTAAATGAGAAGCAGGCGGCTCAGACACGGTTTGTGCATACACAAGCGGGGCTCTCATATGATTATCGAGTTTATCTCACCCCGGTCGCTGACAAAAAAACCGTCGCCGTATTGTTTGAAAACATCAGTCACGAAAATGAAATGGCGACATTAAGACGCGATTTCGTAGCAAATGTAAGCCACGAGTTACGTAGCCCGCTGACCGCTTTAATGGGGTTTATTGAGACCCTTCAGGGATCAGCACGCTTTGATGTGAAAGCACAAGAGCGGTTCTTGGGTCTCATGCAACGTGAAGCCATGCGCATGAACAGACTTGTGTCCGATCTTTTGTCCTTATCTAAACTCGAAAGCCAAGCCAGAACACGCCCAAATAACCACGTCGATTTTTCTAAAATCGTTCGACATGCTTTGGATACTCTACCAGAAATTGCGACGCTGGAGCCCGCACAACTTTCGCTGGACTTACCGGATCATGCCCCGGTGCTGGGGGATTTCGATCAACTGCAACAGGTGGTGATCAATCTGGTGGAAAATGCCTTGAAATATGGGGGGCAGCCACCTGAATTAGACATTCGGTTGCAATTTCAAGACGATGATCATCGGTTCAGGGGCCCGTCTTGGGTCTTATCTGTGCGTGATAATGGGCCGGGTATTGAGGCTTGGCATATTCCGCGTTTGTCGGAGCGGTTTTATCGCGTCGATACCCATCGATCTCGGCAGCAGGGCGGGACCGGACTTGGCCTGGCCATTGTGAAACATATCCTCAAACGGCACCGCGGACGTCTTCATATCGAAAGCACATTGGGCGAAGGCAGTACTTTCACAATCTTCTTAGCCAGAGACGATGAAAGGCTTCCTGAAAATTGAGGTTTTGTCAAAAAACCGTTACTCATTTGTCATAAAATTATTACATTTCGTTTCTATAGGGTTGCTGACGGCGTGCAAATGATCAGTACGTCGCTTAACATACCTTAAGGGGGAAAATTATGACATTCACGAAAGCCACTGTTTCGGCTCTGGCCATTGTTGCTGTGTCTGCAACTGCAGCAACAGCACGGGATCAAGTTCAAATTGCAGGGTCTTCAACTGTTTTGCCTTATGCTTCTATTGTTGCAGAAGCTTTTGGTGAAAACACAGATTTCCCAACACCTGTTGTTGAATCAGGCGGGTCTTCTGCTGGCCTCAAACGTTTCTGCGAAGGTCTTGGCGAGAACACCATTGATATCGCAAATGCCTCTCGCGCGATCCGTGATCGTGAGATTGCCGCTTGTGCCGAAGCAGGCGTCACAGACATCATCGAAGTACGCATCGGCTATGACGGCATCGTGTTCGCTAGCCAAATCGACGGCCCTGCCTTCACTGCCTTTACACCATCTGACCTTTTCAACGCACTTGCGCCAAAAGTTATGGTCAATGGTGAGCTTGTCGACAACCCACACACAATGTGGTCTGATTTCAATGCAGATTTGCCTTCTGCTGAAATCCTAGCATTTATTCCAGGCACAAAGCACGGTACACGTGAAGTGTTCGAGGAAAAAGTGATCGCAGCAGGTTGCGAAGCCACTGGCGCTTTTGAAGCCATGATGGCCGCTGGCATGTCAGAAGATGATGCTGAGGACGCCTGCCTTGAGGTTCGCACAGACGGTCGTTCTGTGGATATTGATGGCGACTATACAGAGACACTGGCCCGTATCGATGCCAACACAAACGGTATCGGCGTATTCGGTTTGGCGTTCTATGAAAACAACCAAGACAAGTTGAAAGTGGCCACTATGTCAGGTGTTGCACCTTCAACAGAGACAATCTCTACAGGTGAATATCCTGTGTCTCGTCCGCTGTTCTTCTACATCAAAGCCGCGCACATCGGTGTGATCCCTGGTCTGAAAGAATACGCACAGTTCTTCGTCTCTGACGAGATCGCTGGACCAGATGGCCCACTCTCTGCATATGGCCTTGTCTCTGACCCAGAGCTTGACGCGACACAAGCCATGGTTTCTAGCGAAAGCGCGATGTAATCTGACCATCTTTAGGATGATGGTGTTTTAAGCTTTTTCTGGGACCGCAGTTTGCGGTCCCAGATATCCGCGCAAAAGCGCGAGTTCGGGGGAACACATGCCACTGATTTCCATACTCATTGTCGTTGCCATCATTTCCACTTTGGCGTTATTTGTAAATCGCAGCCGTGCTTTGCAAAGCGCAGATGGTGAAATCAGAAATTTGCACTCTCTCCCATCGTATTATGGATATTTTGGTGCGCTCAGCGCGCTCATTCCCGCGCTTGGACTTTTGGCGGTGTGGTTGTTCGTACAGCCGCTTGTTCTTGATGCCTATATTTCTGGTGATATTCCTGATGAACTTATCCCAGAAGATAGCACGCGCGGTCTGGTGATGTCGGACGTACGCCGGATTGCCAATGGCTTAGACATTGCGGTGGCCGAAGGTGCAATGAGCGAAAATATGGCTGGTTCTTTGCGGACGGAATTCACAGATGTCCGGGATCGCCTTGGGGATGTCGGTGTCGCCCTTGGCTCTGATGTGCGGCCAGAGACGTTACGCTCTGCGCAAGAATATCGCAGACTTGTAGGGATCGGCAACACGATCATGACGGTGCTGGTGATTGGTGTCGCTTTGGCCGGGTTTGCCTTTGCTTTTTTACAGACCAATAAAGATTTTCGAGCGCGCAATGCCGTAGAAAATGGGATCAAAATCCTATTGATTGCCGCCGCCTCGATTGCCATTCTCACCACAATCGGCATCATTTTCTCGATGCTATTTGAGGCACGAAATTTCTTCTCTCAGTACTATTGGGTCGATTTCTTTTTTGGCACCAACTGGGCGCCAAGCTTTTCTGGCCGTGGGGGCGCGTCTGAATTGGGCATGCTGCCGCTGCTATGGGGCACCATGTATGTGTCGTTCATCGCACTCTTGGTTGCGGTTCCAATTGGTCTTTATGCCGCGATTTACATGTCGGAATATGCCTCGCCGCAATTTCGGGCAGTGGCAAAACCAGTGATTGAGGTTCTGGCGGGTATCCCAACCATCGTTTATGGTCTGTTTGCGCTTATCACAGTTGGCCCGCTGCTACGGGATTATTTTGCCGAACCGATGGGATTGGGAAACAGCACCAACTCCGTGATGACAGCCGGGCTCGTGATGGGCATCATGCTGATCCCATTCGTATCGTCCCTGTCTGATGATATTATCAATGCTGTGCCACAGGCGATGCGGGATGGTTCCCTCGGGCTTGGGGCCACACACTCCGAGACGGTGCGCAATGTTGTAATCCCAGCGGCTTTGCCTGGGATCGTGGGGGCTATCTTGTTGGCGGCCTCTCGCGCGATTGGCGAGACGATGATCGTGGTGCTGGGGGCCGGGGCCGCCGCAAAGCTCGATCTGAACCCGTTTGAAGCGATGACAACGGTGACCGTGAAAATCGTGAGCCAACTTACGGGGGACACGGATTTTGCCAGCCCCGAGACACTTGTGGCCTTCGCGCTTGGGATCACGCTTTTTGTGATGACACTGGGGCTGAATGTGCTGGCTCTTTACATTGTCCGTAGATATCGGGAGCAATACGAATGACTGACATGACCAACACCGATGCTCCACTTCCCGGTTCGAGTAAAATTTCCATCATCTCCGAAACGTCCGCGACGCGGCGGCGCAATCGTGCCGAGGCACGCTTCAAGCTTTATGGACTGATGGCGATTGGCACCGGCATATTGATGCTGATTTTTCTCCTGCTCTCTGTTCTGGGGGCCGGGATGAGCGCCTTTCAGCAGACCTTCATTGATCTTGAAGTCGAGATGACAGAGGCGCAATTTCAGGACGCCGAAGGATCTCTTCTCAAGACCGGGAAATACAAAGCTATTATCCAGGAAAATTTCGAAACCCGCCTGACAGAGTTGGGCCTCCAGGATAATGTCGATATTACAGAGGCGATGGGATTGTTTTCCGATCAAGCCAATGCGGATCTGCGCCAAGCGGCACTGGCCAATGAAAATTGGCCCATGGTGCGAGAATTTCGGTTTCTCGCCAATGGTCGGATCGATGGCTATTTCAAAGGCCGCGTGACAATGGAAACAGCCGAGCTTGACAGCCGGATATCGCCTGAACAGCTACAACTTGCCGATCAACTGACAGAGGCGGGTTTGATGAATAAGACGTTCAACTGGGGCTTTTTGAGCCGTGTTGACGGCTCCCCAACGCGGCCAGAGGCAGCGGGCCTTGGGGTTGCCCTGCTTGGGTCGCTTTACATGATGTTGATTGTGCTTGTGCTGACTCTACCGATTGGGGTGGCAGCCTCGATTTATCTGGAAGAATTTGCACCAAAAAATCGGTGGACAGATTTGATTGAGGTGAACATCTCCAACCTTGCCGCTGTGCCATCGATTGTGTTTGGCATCCTCGGCCTGTCGGTGTTTATCAATTTTTTCGCGTTGCCACAATCCGCGCCCTTGGTCGGTGGATTGGTGTTGACCTTAATGACCTTGCCAACCATCATTATTGCGACCCGTGCGTCGCTGAAATCCGTGCCCCCCTCGATCCGGGATGCGGCCCTTGGTCTGGGTGCGTCAAAGATGCAAACCGTATTTCACCATGTCTTACCGTTGGCCGCCCCGGGTATTTTGACAGGAACGATTATTGGATTGGCTCAGGCTTTAGGGGAAACAGCGCCGCTGCTTTTGATCGGCATGGTGGCTTTGGTGCAAAACTATCCAACGGTCCCGCCCGAGGGTTTGGGCGATCCAGCCACAGCCTTGCCGGTGCAGGTGTATATCTGGACCACACGTTCTGACCCTGCGTTTGTGGAGCGTGCCTCGGGGGCGATTATTGTGCTGCTGTTGTTTTTGTTGATTATGAATATCGCGGCTGTTTTGTTGCGCCGCCGTTTTGAACGCCGCTGGTAAGGAAGGTGATCCTATGAATGATATGCGTGTAATCGAAAGAGGTGTTGGCGTGAACGAGATCAAGATATCAAGTAAGGATGTTCAAGTTTTCTATGGCGACAAACACGCCATTATCGATGTCAGCGTCGATATCCTTGACAAAACCGTTACAGCTTTCATTGGGCCATCGGGGTGTGGAAAATCAACGTTTCTGCGTTGTCTCAACCGCATGAACGACACTATTGATGTGGCCCGTGTCGAAGGTGATATCCGCATCGACGGGGAAGACATTTACGACAAACGTGTTGATCCTGTCCAACTGCGTGCAAAAGTGGGCATGGTGTTTCAAAAACCCAATCCCTTCCCAAAGTCCATTTATGATAATGTTTCCTACGGTCCCAAGATTCACGGTTTGGCAAAAAACAAAACGGATCTTGATGAGATTGTCGAAACCTCTTTGCGCCGTGCCGCGCTGTGGGAGGAGGTCAAAGACCGCCTCAGCGAACCTGGGACAGGTCTTTCGGGAGGTCAGCAACAACGCCTATGTATCGCGCGCGCTGTGGCCACAAGCCCCGAAGTGTTGCTGATGGATGAGCCCTGTTCCGCGCTAGACCCGATTGCCACCGCGCAAGTGGAAGAACTGATTGATGAGTTACGCACGGGGTATTCCGTGGTGATTGTCACGCACTCCATGCAACAAGCCGCGCGCGTATCACAACGCACAGCGTTCTTCCACTTGGGTTATCTGGTTGAATACGATGAAACCGGCAAGATTTTCACCAATCCCGAAGACCCGCGCACGGAAAGTTATATCACAGGACGGATTGGGTAACTGTTATGATTGAAAGCGAACATATTGCTTCTGCCTTTGATCGTGATCTTGAAGCTGTTCAAGCCATGATCATGAAAATGGGGGGGCTGGTCGAACAATCCATCCGCCAGGCCATTGAAGCGCTTGAAATGCACGATCAGGAGTTATCAAAGACGGTGCGAAAACAGGATGCCGCGATTGACGAGCTTCAAGAACTGGTGACCCAGGAAGTGGCGCGCGTCATCGCACTTAGGGCGCCCACAGCCAGCGACTTGCGAACATTGCTCAGCATCTTTCGTATCGCGAGCAATTTAGAACGGATCGGAGATTATTCAAAAAACATCGCCAAACGCCATGAAATTTTGCTGTCGTTGCCGTCCATTGATGGCGGTATAGAGGCGCTAAGACGCATGGCACAAAACGTTGAAATCATGTTGAAAGATGTTTTAGACGCTTACATTCAACATGATACGGTTCTTGCGTCGGACGTGCGTGCGCGCGATTATGATGTGGACCAAATTTATGATGCATTGTTTCGGCAATACCTGACCTACATGATGGAAGATCCGCGCAATATCAGCCCCTGCATTCACCTGCATTTCATGGCGAAAAACTTGGAACGTATGGGCGATCACGTGACCTCCATATCCGAACAAGTTATTTACATGGTGACAGGGGCGCACCCTGATGAAGAGCGTGTAAAAGGTCCAAATCCCGCGACGCTCTAGGACAGAAACAATGACCGACTCAACATTGACAATCCTGGTAGTGGAAGACGAAGTATCACAAAGCGAAATCCTAAACTATAACTTGCGTGCGGAAGGGTACCGGGTCATTATGTCCGAGACCGGAGACGACGCGTTGCTGTCCGCCCGAGAGCAAGAGCCTGATTTGATTTTGCTTGATTGGATGTTGCCGAATGTATCCGGCGTTGAAGTTTGCCGGCAACTCAAATCTGATGTGGATATGAAAAACATCCCCATCATCATCATCTCAGCCCGCACGGAAGAGGCTGATCGCGTCCGGGGTTTGGACACAGGCGCGGATGATTATATCACCAAACCTTACTCGGTCGGAGAATTGCTGGCACGGATTCGTACCCAATTGCGCCGCACCCGTCCGGCCGCCATTGGCGATGTGATTGAAGTCGACGATCTGCGCCTCGATCTTGGGTCTTATCGCGCCTACCGATCTGATGCGGAACTTGTCCTTGGACCCACGGAATTTCGTTTGCTGGCGGCCTTTATGGAACGACCGGGCCGTGTGTGGACACGGGAACAATTGCTGGACCGTGTCTGGGGCAGGGAGGTCTATGTCGACACCAGAACGGTTGACGTGCATGTTGGGCGCCTGCGCAAAGCGCTGAATGTTGTCCCAGCCTTGAGCGATCCGATCAGAACAGTCCGGGGGGCGGGCTATTCACTCGGTTGATCATCATCAGGCAAGGCAAAAACCTGTCCGGGATAAATCAAATCCGGATTGCGGATAAGGTGTTTGTTCTCCTCAAAAACCTGAACATACCTAAACCCATCGCCAAACCGATCTTCAGCAATCCCCCAAAGTGTAAAGCCGGGCTGAACGGTGATCACAGACAAAGGCTGTTCTAAATCAGTGCTGTGTAACGCCCGAAGGATATCGGGTGATGTCCGTTCAAATGGGGTTTCAATCCGAGAGACGACTCTGTTGCTTTGGTCAATTTCATCTATCCGAAGCGTATAAATGCCGGTTTCAATATCTTCCAACGCGATCGACCACTCTCCGTTTGAAGGAATCTCAGCCAAACTGACGGGCGTGTCATTCATGTAGACCCGAATCTGATCGGCTCTGATATTTTTTCGGACACCGGACAAGATCACCTCTCCGACGTTGTTGTAAGAGATCGTCTCAAGGCTCAATCGATCTGGTGTCGCCAAATCAATACGCTGCGCGCCACCGTTCTCAGAAAGGCGCACAAGTTTTGGGCGCTCGGGTGGGGCATCATCACCGCTGTTGAGTTCTGGAAGACGGTTTGGGGTCTCAACAAAAATACTTATGTCATTATCAGATTGTTGAATATCTGCGGGAGTTTGAGGGGCGGAGGATACTGCCGCAGAAATCTTCTTGGGTTGGGCGGGAAGCGTTCTTGGAGAAGTCATTGGGGCCACAATGATCTGGTCCAGTCCCTTATGCCATGTTCCATCGGTATGTTGCTGTGCTGATGTAAGCAAACGCGGGGCCTGCAGCGTGTCAATTTGGAACATGGCCACGAAGTTCCCGCCTGTATCACTTTGAGTTTCAAAGGCGACGGCCTCATCGATCATAACGCGGACGGTCGATTCAGGATCGGCACGTCCGGCAACAAGCGCGGACCCGGTGGGATCAATCCGCACAACATCCAGAGATAGCTCGACAATATTAGTCAGCGGAGTTTGATCGCTCAGGCTAACAGATATATCAGAGCTGCTCTTCTCTACGTCGTGTTGGGTTTGAAAATCTTGAGAGATGTTTGAAGATATCGGCCAGAGCGCCACGGCAATACCTACACCTAAAATAGCAAGACTGCTGACAGCAGCACCAATCACAACTGTATTCGTTCCAATCCCTAAAGTATATGACTTGGGCATCTGGTATAATCCTTCATCTTCGGTCTAAGATGCACAAAATTATCATTTTGTTCAATAGAACATCCGCACACAGAAAAAGACAAATAAATCAATGCCTGAATCTTTTGACGTTTCCCCAATGATCTGTTCCATCTGTGTGTATTGTGGGTCACGACCAGGTGTGACCCCAGTTTACATGGCTGCGGCGCAAGCCTTAGGAGAAGGTCTGGGGGCGAGAAGCTGGCGGTTGATCTATGGTGCCGGAGATCGCGGCTTAATGGGAGAGGTTTCCGCCGCGGCGCAACGCTCTGGCGCCCGGACTTTGGGGGTTATTCCACAGCATCTGATCCCTGTCGAAGGCGTGCAGTCTGATCTTCAGGACCTGATTATTACAGAAACCATGCACGAACGCAAAAAAGTTATGGCTATGAATAGCGATGGTATGGTGGTTTTACCAGGCGGGGCAGGGACCTTGGATGAGTTTTTTGAAATCCTGACTTGGGCGCAATTGGGTTTACACGCCAAACCCATTGTGCTGGCTAATATTGCAGGGTTTTGGGATCCTTTGGTGAATTTACTCAACAGAGTGTGTTCAGAGAAGTTTGCAGAACCCTCTCTGCTGAAACTTTTGACGATTGTTCCAACTGTCCAAGATGTGTTTGAACATCTTGAGACTACACTTAAAGATAAATAATATCAAATAGCTAAACTTTCATCTTAAAGTTATTTATCAGCGTCACAGCCGAAGATCGATCCACACAGGCACATGATCCGAGGGCTTTTCCCGCGCACGCAGATCGCTTTCAATCCAGGCCCCCTGCAAGAGATCAGCCGCCTGAGGGCTCAACAGCGCATGATCAATGCGAATGCCGTTGTTACGTTCCCAAGCGCCGGCTTGGTAATCCCAAAACGTGTATTGTCCTGGCTTTGTCTCAACCGCCCGAAACGCATCTGTCAGGCCAAGATGCAACAGCCGCCGGAATGCCGCGCGGGTTTGTGGCAGCGCCAGCGCATCCTTGGTCCAACTGTCAGGTTTTGCAGCATCCTCGTCTTGCGGGATCACATTGTAATCTCCGGCCACGACAAAGGCAATTTCTTCCCGCAGTAACGCTTTCACTCTGGTCTCTAAACGCGCCATCCAGGCCAATTTATAATCATATTTCGGCCCTGGTGCTGGATTGCCATTTGGCAGATAGAGCCCGCAGATCCGCAACGCCTCTTGGCCCACCACGGTGGCTTCAATCCACCGCGCTTGGAGGTCGTCTGCATCGCCCGGCAGGCCTGTTGACACATCCTCCAAAGGCACTTTTGATAAGATTGCAACGCCGTTAAAGCTCTTTTGTCCATGGGTATAGACGCTATATCCCGCATCTTCGATCATGTCGCGCGGGAAAGCCTCATCCACCGATTTGATCTCTTGCAAAATCGCGATGTCGGGCTGGCTGTCCTTTAGCCAGGCGCACAGGGTTTCCAGACGCGCCTTGATGCCATTGATGTTAAAGCTGGCAAGTTTCATGGATGAGACGCGGCCAACATCACATCGAAAAGCTTACCCCACAGCCACAAGAACTGGCCGCATTGGGATTGTCGATGGTAAAACGGGCACCGATGATCTCTTCTTTGAAATCAATCACCGCATTCGCCAAAAACGGCAGAGACACTTTGTCGATCACGACTTTCTCGCCGCTGCCCTCGAGCACCGTGTCCTCTGCCATCGGACTGTCGAGCGTGATGTTGTACTGAAACCCCGAACAGCCGCCGCCTTCAACCGCCACCCGCAGGCCCTTTCCCTCTTGGCTGGCGCCAATTTCCGAAAGGCGCGCAAACGCGCGGTCCGTGACAGTCGGGGGCAGGGTCAATGTCATACGAGTCTTCCTTAGGTTACTGGGATAATATAAATGTCAGCATGCGTTTGAACAAGATAGGACAGCCCATGTCGGTCCATTATGCGTCAGATCCCGCCAAAAGTCGCGGGCGGCTCTATTCAGAGCCTGAAAGCACTTATCGCACTTGTTTCCAACGGGACAAGGACCGCATCGTCCATGCCTCTGCCTTTCGGCGTCTGAAACATAAAACACAAGTGTTCATCGAACACGAGGGCGATTATTTCCGCACCCGGCTGACCCATTCGATTGAAGTGGCACAAGTCGCCCGCACCATCGCAAACGCGCTCCACCTCAACCCCGACCTGACCGAGGCCGTGGCCCTGGCCCATGACCTGGGTCACCCGCCGTTTGGCCACACCGGTGAAGAAGCGCTCGACGCTCTGATGCAGCCCTACGGCGGCTTTGACCATAACGCCCAGGCCGTGCGCATTGTCACCCAACTAGAGCGGCATTACGCTGAATGGGATGGCGTGAACCTCACCTGGGAAACCCTTGAAGGCATTGCAAAACACAATGGCCCGGTCACCGGCGTTATCCCCTATGCCCTGGCCGAGTACAACGCCCGCCACAACCTGGAGCTGCACACCCATGCCAGTGCCGAGGCACAGGTGGCCGCGCTCTCTGATGACATCGCCTACAACAACCATGACCTTTTGGATGGGCTGCGCGCCGGCTTGTTTACCGAGGATGAGCTGCGCGACCTGCCCATCCTGGGGACCTGTTTCGCCGCTGTTGATACGCGTTACCCGGGCCTTGATTCCCATCGCCGCCGCCATGAAGCCCTGCGGCGGTTTTTTGGCCTTTTGGTCAAAGATGTGATCACCGTGGCCCAGCGCAACCTGACCGACCTTGCCCCGGAAACCGTCGCCGATATTCGCAACGCGGGACGGCCGATGGTGGCGTTCTCAGACGGGTTGTGGCGCGACCTGCAAGAGATCCGCGCGTTTTTATTCACCAAGATGTACCGCGCGCCGAACGTGGTGGCGATTCGCACCGAGGTGACCGAGGTGCTGCGGGATCTGTTCCCGATCTATATGCAGAACCAGGACCACCTGCCCGAGACCTGGCAAGACCGCATCGCCGCCGCGCACACGGACACGATGCTGGCGCGCATCGTCACGGATTATATCGCGGGGATGACAGATCGCTTTGCGCTGCAACAACAGGCGCGCTTTCACGGGGCCTAATCTATTATGTCTTTGTTTTGCGTTAAAAAAGTATTGTTTTGGTCCACCAGTGGTGATCAGATGTAATACCAAAAACCTTTCTCCTCTAAGCCATGCCCTTCATCACTTGCACATCTTGCGCTTTCGGCTCAGAAAGCTCTGCAGATGTGGGGACCTAAGAGATGAATATTTTCGTGGACATACGAGCGGTGACGCTTGCTGCACTCGACACACTTTGTGCGGAGGGGGTGATCCCCCCAGGCCTGGAGTTTGAGAAGGTCACGGTGGAGCCGCCCCGCGATCCGGCCCATGGCGATATGGCCACCAATGCCGCCATGGTCATCGCTAAGGCCGCACAGAAAAAACCCCGCGAAATTGCGGCGGCGCTCCGGCAAATTTTGTTGCAGGATGATCGGATCGTCCGCGCCGAAGTGGCAGGCCCGGGGTTTTTGAACCTCCATCTTGCGCCACAGGTCTGGCATAGTCTGATTGCAGAGATTTTGAAGCAGGGGGCCGCCTACGGGCAAAGCGACACCGGCGCGGGTCAAACCGTCAACATCGAATATGTCTCGGCCAATCCCACCGGCCCGCTGCATGTGGGTCACACACGCGGGGCCGTCTTTGGCGATTCGTTGGCCGCGCTCTTGGCGTTTGTGGGCTTTGACGTCACGCGGGAGTATTACATCAACGACGGGGGCGCACAGGTGGAGACTTTGGCGCGGTCTGTTTACCTGCGTTATCTGGAAGCCCATGGGCGTGACATTGACTTTGCAGAAGGTACTTATCCCGGCGATTACCTGAAACCCGTGGGGGCGGCGTTGAAGGCCAAGGTGGGGGCGGCCTATCTCGATCAGCCCGAGGATATCTGGCTGTTTGAGGTGCGCGATTTTGCCATCGCAGCGATGATGGCGTTGATCCGGGCCGATCTGGCGGCTTTGGGCATTGCGATGGATGTGTTCTTCTCGGAGGCGTCTTTGTATGGCACCGGGCGGATTGAAGCGGCGATTGAGACGCTGAAAGACAAAGGGTTGATCTATTGGGGGCAGTTGCCGCCGCCCAAGGGCAAGCTGCCCGCGGATTGGCAGGCGCGGGCGCAATGGCTGTTTCGCTCCACCGCTTATGGCGATGATGAGGACCGGCCGGTGCAGAAGGCCGACGGCACTTGGGCCTATTTCGCGCCTGATATCGCCTACCACTACGATAAAATCACCCGTGGGGCTGATGCGTTGATCGATGTGCTGGGTGCCGATCACGGCGGGTATGTAAAGCGGATGCAGGCGGCTGTGGCGGCGCTGTCGGACGGGCAGGTGCTATTGGATGTGCGGCTGGCCCAGATCGTGAAGCTTTACAAGAACGGGGTCGAGTTCAAGATGTCCAAGCGGGCCGGGACCTTTATCACCGTGCAAGATCTGCTCGCGGAGGTTGGGCGCGATGTTGTGCGGTTTATGATGTTGACCCGCAAGAATGATGCCCCGCTTGACTTTGACTTTGACAAAGCGGTGGAGCAATCAAAAGACAACCCCGTCTATTATGTGCAATACGCCCATGCACGGGTGAAGTCTGTTCTAAGGCATGCTCTGAAGGCAGGATATTCTGTGGCCGATGCCGATCTTTGTGGCGCTGATTTAACACATCTGGATCATCCGGCGGAGCATAAGCTCTGTGCGAAGCTGGCCGAATGGCCCCGGCTTGTTGACATTGCCGCCCGGACACATGAACCGCATCGGATAGCGTTTTACCTCTATGATTTGGCCTCGGACTTTCATGCGCATTGGAATGCGGGCAATGAAACCCCCGGCTTACGCTTCCTCCAGGATGGTCAAGAGGGGGTGACACAGGCAAAAATTGCCCTTGCGCGCGCCGTCGCGGTTGTTATTTCCACAGGATTAGGTATTTTAGGTGTCAAACCGATTGAAGAAATGCGGTAGGTTTATCGCGAAAACAAAAATCCAGATCGGTGGCAAGATAGCAGTATCAACTCTGAGATAGAACAGGGTGGAGGGCAGGCATGGCTGATTTTGAGTATTTTGAAACGACCCAAAAACCGGATCAGAGGCGACAGGCCTATGGACACAGCATGAGTATTGCAAACTGGCTTGGGGCGCTCTGTTCTCTTGTTTTGGTTATCGGTTTTGCTGTTTGGGCAGTGCAGTTGGTGTTACGAGATGTCACAGACGTGCCTGTTATTCGCGCCATGACTGAGCCGATGCGCGTGCAACCCGATGATCCTGGAGGTGCACAGATGGCTTATCAAGGGTTGTCTGTAAATGAAATTCGTGCCGGTGGTGTGGCATCGGACGCCCCCGACACTGTTACATTTGCGCCCACGGAAGCCTCGCTTGCAGTGCCAGAAAGCCCCGTCACTGAAATTGAGGCGGAGCCCGCACCGAGTGTTGTGCCAGAGGCTTCGCCGGTTTTAGAACCTGTTGCCCCTATATCAGAGCCCGAACAGCCCGCCGCGGTGTCAGACGCAACACCCACGCCAGACGCAAGCTCAGGCATTACGCGCTCTTTGCGGCCTGTGCCGCGTCCTGGGGATGTCGTACAAGACACCACAACGTCAGAGCTACAGGTACAGATCACAGAGGAATTGAGTGCGGAGAATGTCGCCCCTGGGACACGGCTCGTGCAGCTAGGGGCGTTTGATGATCCCGATACCGCGCGGCGCGAGTGGGATAAACTTTTCGCCCAGTTTGGTGACTATATGGTTGGGAAAAAGCGGGTGATTATGCAAGCAACATCCAGTGGGCGCCAATTCTACCGGCTGCGTGTGGCAGATTTCGATACAGCCAGAGAGGCAAGACAATTCTGTTCTGCGTTTCTGGCCCGTAACGTGGCCTGTATCCCAGTTGTGGCGCGATGAGTGCTGCAAACACACGCGCCGTAATTCTTGGATGCCAGGGGCTTCGTCTTACAAAGCTTGAAGCCTCATTTTTCGCCGAGGCGCAGCCCTGGGGTTTCATCCTGTTTGATCGCAACATTCAAAACGCGGATCAATTGCGCGGTTTGACAGAGGCGTTGCGGGCGACCGTCGGATGGGATGCGCCCATTTTCATTGACCAAGAAGGCGGGCGGGTGAGTCGCCTGAAGCCACCTTTGGCGCGCTGCTATCCTCCGGCGCTGGATCAATCGGAACATTTAGGCGAACACGCCACACGGGCCATGTGGTTGCGGGCCCGCCTTATCGCAGCGGAGTTGCGGGCGCTGGGCATCGACGGCAATTGTACTCCGCTGGCGGATATTGCCACGCCACAGACCCATTCCATACTGCGCAATCGCACCTATGGCACAACCGCCAAGGCTGTGAGCGCAGTGGCCCGCGCGAATGCAGACGGAACCCTGGCGGGGGGCGTGCTGCCGGTGTTAAAACATATCCCGGGTCATGGCAAAGCCACGGTCGATAGTCATATCGCGCTGCCGCATGTCTCTGCAACCTTGGCACAGTTGGAATCCGCAGATTTCGCGCCCTTTCGTGATCTCAACGACCTGCCTTTAGGAATGACGGCGCATGTCGTCTATGAGGCCCTTGATCGCAACGCCCCGGCAACAACATCCGCAGATGTGATTAAGTACGTCAGACAAAACATTGGTTTTACAGGATTACTCATGACAGATGACCTGTCGATGCAAGCACTCTCTGGCACGCTGGCAGAGCGTACACAGGCAAGTCTAAAGGCAGGCTGTGACCTCATTTTGCATTGCAATGGTCGGCAAGAAGACATGCACGAAATCATCTCCCATGTGCCTGTTCTGTCCCAAGCGCAACGCCACAAAGCGGAGGCAGCGCTTCGGCTCAGAACATCGCAAGAGGCGGATCTGTCTGCTCTGACCGCTGAATACGATGC
This sequence comes from uncultured Thalassobacter sp., assembly GCA_963922715.1. Lineage (GTDB taxonomy): Bacteria > Pseudomonadota > Alphaproteobacteria > Rhodobacterales > Rhodobacteraceae > CAWUJT01. The sequence continues at coordinate 1,849 of CAWUJT010000036.1, read as the reverse complement.
GATGATCAAGGGGATCTGATGTCAGAGTACACCTCAGAGTCAGTACCAGACGACAGCACTCTCCAGGACGCTTTGATCGTTGATATTGACGGATTTGAGGGACCGCTTGATCTGCTTTTGACCCTGTCTCGCACCCAAAAGGTTGATCTGCGCCGCATTTCCGTTCTGCAACTGGCCCAACAATATCTCAGCTTTATCGAGAAAGCCCGCGCCATAAGACTTGAGTTAGCTGCCGATTATTTGGTGATGGCGGCTTGGTTAGCCTACCTCAAATCAAAATTGCTGCTCCCCCCTGATCCCGCACAACAGGGCCCTTCGGGGGAGGAGTTGGCCGCGCACCTGGCGTTTCAACTGGAGCGCTTGGAAGCCATGCGGACCGCTGCCGCACAGCTGATGGCGCGAGACCGATTGGGGGTGCAGCGCTTTGCGCGGGGAATGCCCGAAAGCTACAGTAAAACGCGGGAGATACGCTACAAAGCAACGCTTCTTGATCTGATGCAAGGCTATGCGCATATCCGCACAAAAGATAACTTCACCCCCTATGCCTTTGATCGTACAGACTTTCTAGCCATTGATGATGCGCTTAATCTGCTCAAACCGTTCTTGTCAGAAACGTTGGACTGGACGGATTTGAGGCACTTTCTGCCAGCTGATTGGCAGGAAAATCCAAACAAATGTCGCAGCGCGACAGCCTCCACATTTGCGGCCAGTCTGGAGTTGACAAAATCTGGACACATAGAGTTGCACCAAAGTGAAAGTTTCGCGCCCCTTCACATACGCACGAGGTCAACAGATGAATGACACCGATCAGCCGCAAAGCCTGTTTGAAGCCCCCCCCATGGCGGAACAAGAGCGCATGGTGGAGGCGTTGCTGTTTGCCTCTCAAACGCCATTGAGCATCGCCACGTTACAAGCCCGCATGCCCCATGGGTGTGAGGCCAAGATCGCTTTGGACGGTCTCAAGCGGCGGTATCAGGGCAGGGGGGTCACGCTGGCTTGTGTTGGCGGCGCTTGGGCGTTTCGCACAGCCCCTGATCTGGGCTATTTGATGACGCAGGAAATCGAAGAGGTTCGCAAGTTGTCGCGGGCGGCCACGGAAACGCTGGCGATTATTGCCTATCATCAACCTGTGACACGGGCGGAAATCGAGGAAATCCGTGGGGTTTCAACCTCAAAAGGCACATTGGATCAACTGCTTGAATTGGAATGGATCCGGCTGGGCAAACGTAAAATGACCCCGGGGCGTCCGGTGACATTCATGGTGACAGAGCGGTTTTTGGATCATTTTGGTCTCAGTTCAACCAATGACCTGCCTGGTCTTGCAGAGCTGAGGGCAGCAGGGCTGTTGGAGAATCGTCCCGTGCCGAATGCAGCGGCGGATGAGGTTTCTGACGTGGACACTCAAGACGCGTTGTTCAAATGATCAATCAGTGCTCTGAGCGCATAGTCATAACTTCTAGCCCCAAACCCCGCGATGACACCCAAACAACCCGCCGCGATCATAGAGTGATGCCGAAACGGTTCGCGCGCATGGACATTGGACAGATGCACTTCGATCACCGGCAAGTCTATGGCAGAGACCGCATCCCGCAGGGCAATGGATGTATGGGTATAAGCGCCCGCATTCAGTATCACACCGTTTTGTGTGAAGCGGGCATTGTGTAGCGCATCAATTAAATCGCCTTCGCTGTTGAACTGCTGTGCGGTTAAGTCTGCCTGTAGGTCTTTGCCGAGTGCTGTGAGGTTGTTTACAATGCTTTCAAGGGTTTCCGTGCCATAGATGTCAGGTTCACGTGTTCCGATGAGATTGAGATTAGGGCCGTTCAAAAGCAGAATTTTAATCATGAGC